>JAESRJ010000165.1 GCA_016764715.1 Kordiimonadaceae bacterium
GCCGAATGCCAACAGGGAAAAACAGGTAAAACTGATGCCCTGAATATTGAGCAGCCCCATGATCAGTAGGATGACTGAAAGCAAACTGCTGCGTATGCGAATAATATAGTGCGCGCCCGCCATGGCCGCCGTAACCGACGACTGTGCCGTCTGCACTATGAAGCGCTCAACGGCCAGGTCTGTCGACATGGCGAAAAGGCGGATACTGAGGATGAGGAAGATAAATTCGCCGAGCGTCTCAGCACCTATCAAGCGTGCAATAATGATATTGCGTAGGAAAACACAAGCTTCGATCAGCAATTGGTTGGAGGCGACCAAGCCCAGTTTCTTATACCAAGCAGTGCTAGGCATAAGATTGCTCACGTGCTTTGGAAAAAGCAGTGACGGCACCACTTATGGCATCCATCTGGTAGCTCCAGCGCCGCATTAGAAACGGGAGCTGCGCTTTGAGCATGTTTGCTTGGCTGCCTCGCTCACTGAAGGAATGGTAGAGCTCGGCAATCATTGCCTCTGTAGTTAACCGGCGAAGGTCGAATACATTGTTGCCGACACCGCAGCTCACAAAAACGCCGAGGGCCTTGCCGCTGTAGGCTAGGTTCGCGGCGGGTGTTCCTGAGGAAAGCGCCGCTATGGTTGCATGCATTCTAGACCCTGCAAACCACACTGTATTAGYGATCACCGCTTTTAGACTGGACGGAGTTTGGGCCTCTATTTCGATGTAAATGCGGCCCCAATACCTTTGTGGTAAGCGTGCTTTGAGGGCTTTACACGCCTTGACGTCGCTTTCGGTGCCACCGGACGGTGTGACATGGGGAACCAGCAGAATATCGGTGAGCTCTTCTTTAAGGAACTTCATGCAGAAGCCGAGCAGCACTGCTTGATAATCGGCCGTGAGTGAAAACCGCTCCTTTGCAGCGTCGCTGTTCCAAAGAAGGCCGCTTACATTAAGACCGATGGAGGCTTTGTGGTTGGCGCCGCAGTGAGTGGTGGGGGGTAGTCCAAAAGCCAGATCAACACCCAACCTGTGCCTGGCCGTATCGAACTGTGCCCCCAACAAGTCTTTCAATACTTGAAAACTGTTGCCGTCGCGGGCGAACGCCATAGCGCTTGCCTGTACGATGCGCCTTGCAAGATCGCGAGCGCGACTGGATTTGAACGGACCATAAGTTTGCGGCAGCAGTATAAGCGGCGTACCGCAATCAAGCGCCATCAGTTTTGGGATGACGAYCTGCTCGAAGCGTGCCGCGCCGTATAGGTCTGTAAAACTGTCCCCCCCACTGATGTCGAGAAGTGCATCTGCAGATTTGATAGCTGCAAGTGCAGGAGAGCTTAAGCCGAAGATCTGCCTAAGCCGAATATTATGCATGTTAGAGGACTGGTAAACACGTTTTCCGGCCTTGAAGCCAAGGCTTCTAATGTGCGCTTGCGGATGCCACTCTCTGAATCGGTGAAGGCTGGTTGCTGCGCCGTTATCAAATATTGTGAAGTCGCGAATGCCTCTTTCTGCAAGGCCGTGAACAGCAGATTGGCATAAAGCCGTAACGCCGTGGTTGCCCGTATCTGGTGCGGCTCCTGCTAGTACTATAGATCGTTCTAAATGTTTCATGTTGTGGGTGTCGCAACCCACATGCCATCCCTGACAATGTTCTAAAATATTGAAATATATAACGAACTGGCGTTGGCGAATTGCAGACCATCGCGATTTGCAAATTGGCCGTTCGCAATATTCAGGGCCAAATTCGCATTCTGCATGCCAGGCTGCGGAGCGCGGAATGGCAAAAACTCTTTAAAATCAAAGCAAAGCTGTGGTGGCGCGCGTGGCACAGGGTTTGCGGTGTTTAGGGTATCTCTAAACTACGACAAAGGGTCCCTATGCTTCATATACCTCATAAGAATACAGATCATTTTAACGGCGTGCCTACCGGTGGTTGGCAACGGTATAATTGGAACGCTGGGCTTACAATCACAGGTCCTTGGTGCGTCACTCAGCGAATCGTTGCTGGTATGGCTCTGGTKGCGCTAGCCCCGTTCTTTATATTCCTTTATGTCGCTGTGCGGTTAACGTCAAAAGGGCCTTTTATYTATARACAGAACCGGCCYGGGTTAARCGGWAARGTTTTTACRGCMTACAAAATCAGAACAATGAAGCTCGGTGCAGACAAAGACCTTAAAAGGGCACGCCAAGTATTTAAGACGGATCCTATGATAACGCCGATTGGCCGAGTTTTGCGGGACCTAAAACTCGATGAATTGCCGCAGCTCTATAATGTTGTGATAGGCGATATGGCACTGGTTGGCCCCAGACCGATTGCGCCAGAACTGCAAGGTGAATTGGAGCGAAAAATTCCGGGCTTCTCTAGGCGCTTGCACGTTCGGCCCGGCTTAACCAGTTTGGCGCAGGTTTGCATTTTCGATAATGGAAACGGCGTGATCGAAGATTGGTCCGTGCGTTTTGAGGGRGAACTGCAATATCTTTATAACCGTTCGTGGCGGTATGATCTGGTCATCATCTGGCTGACGATATTGTTTCTYGCGAAAAAACTATTTAGGCGCATYCCCAAATTGGTGCGGTTGTCGCCCTTGTTGATGCTGTTCTTTCTTGTCGGCTGCAGCGACARCCTGTCCACACAGTCTTTTGCCGAGCAGGACGGCATTCACACTAAGAACATACAGGCTTATGGCGCGCGAGCAGCCGTCCCGCGCTTTCAGCCKATTTCAGTTGCGGGAGAAGAAGCCGCRCCGCAAGAAAGMGAATATAAAGTTGGTRGCGGAGACCAGCTTGCAATCAATATYTTTGGCGAAGAGGGCCTTGATAAACTTGTCGTAGGTGTAGACGGAGCCGGCTTTATTCAGGTTCCGTTTATGGACCGTATCCAAGTTGCTGGTCAGTCAGTCGCTGAGATCCAAGCTACGTTGAAAAACGGTTTTTCTGTGCAGTTCATAGACCCGTGGGTAGTGGTGCAAATAGTGGCTTACCGCAGCCGTCCGGTTTATCTGCTGGGCGAGTTTAATAACCCGGGCGTTATCTATATGGATGGCCCAACCAATCTTTTGCAAGTTATGAGCATGGGGCACGGCCTATCGGGGCTTGCTCATTTACGCGGTGCCCGGTTGTGGCGGGGCGGCGAGATCGCGGCGGTCGATATACAAGCGCTGCTTGTTGAAGGAAAACCAGCCTACAATATATTGCTTCAAGCGGGTGACACGCTTTTTGTGCCCAGCAAGGCCGACAAAAAGGCCTATATTTTGGGAGCTGTCGTACGCCCTGGTGCCGTCGCATTTTCCAATGAACCCATGACGCTGCTGAAGGCGCTTRCGCAAGTGGGCGGGCCTATCCGAGCATCGGCACTATTGTCGCAAGTACGCGTGATCCGAACGCATTCGGCATTGGAAGGTCAGCTGATCTTAATCAACGCTAGTGACATCCTAAATGGCCATGCGCCGGATTTGGAACTGATGCCAGACGACATTGTTTTTGTTCCGCAAAATTGGATCGAGAGTTGGAGCCAAGTCGTGAAAGCGGTTGCGCCGACCCTGCAGCTGATGGGCGGCGTTCTGCAGCCTTTTGTTCAAATTAAATTCCTGAAAGGCAGCTAGAGATGCAGAGACAGAACAGGATAATCGGAGCGTTTCTTTTAAGCACAGTGATTTCCGGCGCCTCGGGGGCAGGGACTGTATCGCCGATACAGTCTTCCGCGACGCCTTTTGGCCTGCAACCCATTGCAGACGTGCAGCTTGCCGGATCTGACGCAGCAGCTGCGGACTTTTTCAATAATGCATTGCCGGATCTACAGTCGGCCGTAGACAGCGTGCTAACCGAGCAGCAACCGCTTATAAATCTCTCGTCAATCGCGCTTGATGCCAATGATCTTTATTTGGCTGAAACCTCGGAAGTACGGGTTTATTTTATTGGCGAAGGAGCTGGGTACCACAATAGTTTCGGTATCTATACAGGTGACAGTAGCGCAGCACTGACCGGCGATGCCGCCCTTGTTTTTCCTGATGCCAGCAGCTCATCTTCTTACTTGGACCCGACAGGCAGTGATTACCGTTCGGCAAATGCGCCTGTGGCTGCAGGGGATTTCGTTGAGCTGGGCACGTTTGAGAGTGGCACGCAGCTTAATCTGTTTCTGATCGCTAACGGCGCTAATGGCGGTACCAATACATACTTCACCGATATTGCTCTAAATCCGGACGGGATTGAGCATTATGTTGTGCTTGCAACACCAGACAGCCCGTATCTGTTAGTTGGTGCCGAGGATCTTTTTGGCGGCGGCGACAAGGATTATAACGACATCGTTGTGGCGTTTGATATTGGTACAGCGAACGTGCAGCAGCTTGTCTCAAATGCAGTGCCTTTGCCGGGGCCGGTGGCCGCGCTGTTGGGCCCGCTTTGTCTCGCGCTTTTTGTTCGGTTTAAGCGTCGCCGATTTGCAGCCAACAAAATGACACCATGCTGATCCCGCAGCGCCAGAAAGCCAGTGGCGCAATCCAAATCCTGGCGGTTTTCTGTGCTGGATTRTTGCTGGGTCCGCTGATCAGTAGCAGTCTGTCAWCCGACCGGTGGGCCTTGCTTATACTGGCGCTCGTCAGCACTGGAATTATATTGGTGAGGCCAAATGGAGCCGTATCTGTTCGCCACGAGACAGTGTCTGGACGCATCCCAATTATAGCAGCTGCATTAGCGGTTTTGGTTGCGGGTATGATTGTAGGCATCGAGAAAACGAGCTTTCTTGCTGGTATTCTTTTGCTGCTGTTCGGTTTGATGGGCGCGGGGAGCTATCTACGCTTTCAAGTCCTMGGCGCCTTTTTGTGCCTGTGTGTACTAGTGCCGTTGCCATCAGGGCTTGAGACCGCTGTTGGGACGTGGCTCGCACGCCAAGAAGCAGCTTTGTTTGTGATGATGGGCCAGATGCTTGGCCTTCCGGTCCACCAGTTCGGCGGGCAAATTATATCAGGCGGAACCGCGGTTACCGTGAACAGTGACTGTAGCGGTACTCTGCTATTTTGGCCGGCTTTTCTTGGATGCATGATCGCGGCGAGTGTCCGCCGTAGGGTATTCTCCTCCTGGCTTGCAATTGTATGTTTTTCGCTTCCGTTTGCTCTCTTGGTAAACCTGCTCCGGTTTGCCGTTTTACTCGGGCTAAACTTTCAAGCCCCTGAACAGCTCGTGGCTGTTTTTCATGATTATTTAGGGTGGTTTGTAATGCCTCTGGTGTGGGTAGTGCCAATTGCCGTATTTGCCAAAGCACCTGCAATTCAGTGGCAACTGGTTCACGATAGGGCTTTCGGAACGGTTGCTGTTGTAAGCGGCATCTTGGGTTGCTTCGTAGGGCTTCAAATCGAGCGAAGCGACATTGGTTCAGCTGGTCAGGCCTCCCTCGAATTGCCCTACTATGTGGCAGGCTGGGTTGGTACGAACGAGCCGATTTCTGCTTCAGAAAACCGTATATTAAACGCCACTTCTTTGGCGCGTCGCCTTTATGTCAATCGGGTTGGCCAAAGGAGAATTCTGCTCACGATGATCTYTCATTCAGACGCTCTGCAAGGGGCTGAGCATTCAAGYGCYARWTGTTTTGAGGCGCTTGGATGGAYCGTATATGAGCAAAAMAAMGCCGTYATCGCKCCGGGAATTAACGTCAATAGGCTCTTAGTGCGCAGTCATGAGCATGTTCAAGCTGTCTCGGAGGTTTTAGTCCAGCCGKCTCACCTGCCACCACGCTTATCAAAAGGTTCAATACGTTTCCAGTTTGTCGAGGATCACACTGTGTCTAGTGCGGAGCAGTCTGAGACCATTATGCTTTTTCTTACTGCGGTCGGCGTCAAAGTGGGGTCGGAACCATGAAATACTTGATCGCCGGATGCAGTGCTGTGCTGATGGCTGTGCTCGGCGCTGTGGTAGGTGTTAACCAATGGCAGARAGAYCTTTGTGATACTTGGCTTATAGATGCCAAGGTCCAGGCACAGCGAGGACTTTTTTCGACCTCCAGCGATACGCTGACTTTGTATTTTAGCAGCAAGACCTGTCGCTCGGCTAAGGATGCTAAAGCACTGCACTTGCTAGCGCATGTTCAGGGTAAAATTCCAGCTCCGCAAAATATACATCTCGTGCAACAAATCAACCTGAGCCAGCTTGGCTTACAATTAGGCCAGGACAAAAGCGCATACTTGGCTCAGGCATCTGCGCATTTGGCCCACGGTAATTGGGATAAAGCGGACCAGTCTGCGAAGCGGGCAGAAGGGCCCCAAGCTGCGTTAATTTCGCTTGCCGTGTCTATTGCCCTGCAGGACGAAGTTGCGATTGCCGCTAGCCTAAAGGCTTTCCGCGAAAGTGACCCTACTCCATTTTCTCAGGCCTTGATAAGAAGCCTGCGTCGGCTCTCAGGCGTATTGAAGGAAAGTTCGTCACATCGCTACCTGCACGGACTCCAACTGGAGAAAATTAACCAGGAAAGCGCGGTGGAGATTCTAGCGGGTTTTGTAGCTGATCCCTCCAAATATTCAATTTCGCTGGAGTTTGCCGGCGCCTTAGCAGCAAACATGTCTTTGAAAGATATATCAGTTGCCAGCTCCCTCCTTGCAACAAAAGGTGAGCTGCGAATTGCAGTTACCCTTCTTGACCAACCGAAGAGAGCGATGACGCCAGTATTGATCAAGCGGTTGGGAAAACTACTGTGGTTGAGTGGTAAACTGTATCTACTTGATACCGTTTTCTTGAACCGCCAAACGCTAGGAGTGATGCCAGCCGAAGCATTTTTTGTGGTTTGCGCTGCAGAGTTGAGCCTAACGCAGAGGTGCGAGTTCCGGTTTGCTAGTGCTGATTATAAAAAGCGACACGGCGCGTATGCGGCTGGGCGCTGGCATACTCTGCTGTCTTTGATGGCTGAACCAAAATTGAATGCTCCAGCACTGATAGACGCACTTAACGCCATGACCAGTTTGCTTAAGGGCAATGCCATTGCACTGCATTTTAAAGCGCAGCTGTTGAACTCCATTGGGGAACAGGTGTTGGCTGTGAAATATGGCCGTATGGCAGAAGCCTTGGGCTTCGGCGATGCACCTAGCATGGTACTGTTTACGACAGATAATCTGCAAGTTTGTAACGACAATAAGTTGGATTGCTTTGCTGAAAGGCTGAAGAAGCAGCCTGGTCATTTTGCGCTTTGGCGGCGTGCCTTACAGGAAGGGTTTAAAGCGGACTTAAATCTTGCGGTGTTGCTGCGTGAGGCAAGCCCTAAGGAAGCCATTCTGTGGCGTTCCGTGTTGGCGCAATCTCTAATCAGCACGGGCACGGACGAAAGTGTAGCGGAAGCGCTAGTTATTGTGCGCCCGGTACTGAATTGGGCACCACACCATGCAGTGCCGCGGTTATTGGCGGCGACGGCGTATGCGCATTTTGGGGATTCCCAAGCAACCTTCATCGAGCTAGCGGCAACCGTAGAATTCAATCCAAACCGGGCAGTTGAAACATTACGGTTGGCCTACGGTTTTTATAAGCGCGGCAAGATGGTTACAGCCGATCAGCTGGTTCATTGGTGGCACGCAGTCACTTTGCTGGAAATAAAAGCCCGCAATATTGGGGTTTTGTCGCCAGAAGCAATCGCGCTCCTGGATCAGCGACTGTCGCTTCTCGCCGCGATTGCGGAACAAAAGCAGGATGACGCATTGCTGATGGTGGCATATGGCTGGCTCCTGCAAGCCAACACGCAAAACCATATGGCCCTCAATAACTTGGCTTTTCACTTGGCCCAAAAAGGCCAAAGGCTCGAGCACGCGCTTGCCCTTTCCGAACAAGCCGTATTACTTTTCCCCAACCATCCCGAATACCGGAATACATTGAGGTTTGTGCAGGATACGATTGAAAAGAAGCAGGACGTGAAGACGGTTGGTTAAGGTGGCTTTAAAGCCAGGGTCYAAGAGAATCAATAGTAGWAGTGATGTGTTTCCCCCGCCAGTACGCTCCATTACCAMGCCAAACCGCCATAGCCCRTTTGCCTGTCTTCAATTAGTGCTGAGCCAGAAAGGTCAATGATCGCTGTCTTTTTATGGCAGGCTTGGGTGTAGGTAATATATTGCTCGGTGCGATGCGCGAGCACGAGGACTTTTGACTTGGACGTCAAACTGCACAAGCATTTGCAGCGCTTATTCTCCAACCGATCAATTGCTTTTGCAAAACGTGGCTCTGATGACTTGATGCGGTGCAGTTGCGTTGCAAGGAGGGGCCCTGTGGGGAAGGCTTTGTCGTGGAAGCTGACGCCGAAACCTGCTTCATCAAGCAACAGGAAAAGCATCAAAAATGGGCTTTCGCGTATGTCGTTGACTGTGGGTGAGAGGGTTAGGCCTAAAAAACCAATGTCTTTGTAACCAGTTTGCTCGATAAGCCGCAGTGCACTGAGTAGCTGTTCGGCATTTGAGTATTTTAGCGATGTAAGAAGCGGCACAGATATACTGAGCGAATTGGCAAGCTGCTTCCTCTTCGGCACTTCCCCGTGTATGCGCGTGCTGCCGTAGGCCAAGTTTGGTATGAAATCAGCTGGCGAGGTTAGGCTTTCTATATGACTGTTGAAAAGGTCCAACACGGTATGCCTCTTAATGCCGAGCGATTTACATAAGCGGCCAACCTCGTTTGCAAAAACTAGTCTAGAGGCACGCCAGACAGTATCGGTGTATTTGACCATCTCGGCAGTGCTGATGTCTGTAAAAATGGCGGTCTTGACTAGGCTGCCGTAGAGGGCAGCCATCATCTGATGAGCGCGGGGGTCATTTGCACCGAGCACTGTCCTGAAAGAGATTAAAATGTCATCAACATCAGGATCTCCGTGTATAAATTCTGGGTGGAATGCGACACTGAAGTCCTTGCCGCTTATCTTTCCTGACGCCTTTTCGATTTCTGCCACTACAATGCCCAGTGTGGTCCCTGGCGGGACTGTGCATCTGAGGATGACAAGGTGATACCTATTCTTTTTCCGTAGCGCCGCGCCAACGCTTTTTGCCACAGCGAGCACCGCAGTGAGGTCGCACGCTCCATCCTCGTTCGCCGACGTTCCGACAGTAATCATTGATATGTTTGAATTGAGTACGGCCTTTTGGGGGTCGTCACACGTGCCAATTTGGTTGGTGCGGACACCCTTCCTTAGCACTTCATTCAGGCCGGGTTGGCTAAAGCCAGTATAGCCGTACWGCAGGTCTTGGACTCGCCTTCTGTCTATATCGACGCCRATGRCTTTGTGCCCAAGTGCAACTAGGGACGCTATAGAAACAGCGCCCAAATACCCGAGACCAAATACACTGATAGTGAGCTGCGGAATAAGGCGCGGATTACGCCGCACTATTCTTAAGGAGCTGGTGAAGTGWTTTCCGTCCACGGTATTTTCCTCTCATTCTGATGCTTTGAAAGGAAACGTTTCAAGTAGGGGGCCAATTATGACGACGTTACAAATCAATGGTTTAGGGGGTTTTTCGTCTCCCAAAACGCGCAACGCCAAAGCTGAATTGGACGGGCGGCAAAGGATCCTTGCATTTTGCAAAGTGTCAAAATGCTATCAAATGGCATTCAGAGGTGACCTGTAGGTTTAGGGCCGAACCCAAGGGTGGCGCGATGGAGGACGCTATCAAATGCACAAGATTATCCATCGTATGGCGCTTTATTAAGGAAGGCACGGTACAAAATAGGGCCCTTTGCAGGCAATTCGCATTTTGCAAAGAACCATCGCATTTAGCGCCTACCAAATGGCACTCACTGACTCTGCTGATACATGTATTTGTTTATTTACAAAGAGTTATGCTGAATCACACCAGGTGGCACCGCCATTGCTCTTTCTTATGTAAGTCCACCCTCAAGGAGTAACTTATAGGAGTAGCGCATATGGTAATCGTCGAATGCATCTTTAAAGGTTTTGTTATGCAGTGTAATTGTGGAGAGAGCTTCCACGTTGCTTTCAGTGACATTACAGAAGAAAAATGCGGTTGCGGCCAAAGCTGCGCGCCCATTTTTGCAGCTAGCAACAAAGCCGTTCTTGACCGGGCGATCGCCACAAATAATTATGTCTGCTGATTTCATGCGGTTTTGACTGGCTATGTGGGCCCTTTTGGGGAGGGCTCAAAATGTCGCGAAAAACCTCAATGGAGTGGGGGTTGGAAAAGCGACCAACTACTTTCCAGCTTTTGGGTTTTAAGAAGTATGTCCAAAACCTCATCCCTAGTAATCCCAGATAAACCGGCGTCCAACAGCCTAAGCAGATAACCTTCCGAAGGCAGAAGCCACAGGTTCGAATCCTGTCGGGTGCACCACTCGTTTCCATAATACCACAGGTCAGAATCCCACATGGGGGGCTAAGGCGATTTTTTTCAAAAATAATTATGGTGATGGGTTGTCGTCCGGTTGATGGAGCGATGTGTGTTTCAAACACTCTTCCCATTCGGCCAAAGTATCGAATAATTGATTTAATGATGCTTCCCAAATGCGTACGATTTCCATATTGCCATGGTTTGAAAGTCCGCTTGTCGGACTTGCGCTGATTTACATTCCTTCGAATGATCGCCGCTAGCCAGTGGTTGGTACATCTGAGCTAGCTGAAAAACCGATCAATATTCAAGCAAACGCCCCTGACTTGTTTGTGCCCTCTATTCAGCTCTCAATGCCTCAATAGGTAACATTTTGGCGAAGCGCCATAGACTAAAGCCCACAAAAACCACGAAAATCAAACTCAAGATGACAATGGCGGATATTGCAGACACAATTAATTCAGAGAAATCCAACCGGAATATGAAAACGTCGAGCCACTGATTGGCAAGAAAAATGCCGACTGTAACAAATATCAACGCGCCCACTAAACTAGGCCACCCAATTCTGTATATCAAGGTAAGCAATACTGCTCTAGTCGTTGCCCCGTGAACCTTTCTTATAGCCACCTCTTTAGCGAATTGTCGTCCAACAGTACGTGAAAGTGAAAGCATCCCTATGCTGGCCAGTGCTAGGCTAATCATTGCCCCTAACTTTATTAGGGAAAGTGTTCTTTGCTCTTCATGGGCATATCCAGTAATTTGGGCTTCTAAAGGATATATTATGAGGTCCCAATTTTCGATATTCGCCTTCCAAATATCATTTATTGCTTTAATCGTGGCACCACCGGCATCGTCAATTTCTAAAAACAGCCGGTTATTACCTTCAAAACTAGGGAAAAATATCAATGATTGAGGCGCTTCTTTGTAGCCGCCAGTAATGAGATTTCCTATGATACCAATAATTCTGTAGGTAATTTGAATATCGTTTATCGTGTTTCCAACTAGTTGACCGATCGCACTATTAGGGTCTACCCCATAACCTAATGCCTGCGCAGTATTTAGAGTAATTATGACACTTGTCATGCAGGCCTTAGCTTCTTTGGCGCATAAATCTGTACCTCGGTCACTTGAAAAATCGCGTCCGGCGAGCATTGGGATCTTGAAAAAATCCATATAGCCTTGGTCTATTGACATTTTGTAAAGCGTGGAAGTTGCGACTACCCCATTATGGCCAGAAGTAATGTCGATGGTTTTATGTGATCGTTGCACAATTGAATTTGCAGCAAATACCGAGCTTCGAACGCCTTCCAGTTTATTCAGTTCGCGTTGAAGCCTTTCAGCGTTTTTACGAACGCCATTCACAGCGAAGGGAAATGCTACCCAGCGGTCTGATGATTGAAATCYTMGGNTCARATKNAANATCMNACYWSYTMWTYSNGSMTYTAKTNCKMWCNTYKWKMWWMTMMWWWTSGCTGTASMWYYNTWAYTGTWNNGCWWSMWATRKKTTCCCTGTCAAATTTTTATTTCCAAATTCAATACCTCGTTTGCTCCTTTCCAAGGTGCTTGTGCGGCCAATGAATTTTGAGCTGATAGAATACAACGCAGCCATCGATGACAAAATGAAAATTCCAAGCGTTAAACGTATCACGATTGATGTTGAAAATAGGCTTTCGAAGGTAATGTGGGCCTGCAAAGCAACGTTAAATTCGGGCAACGCATCAGAAGCGACGAAGAATGCTAAAGCTATTGCTATAATAAAATGGCCCACGGACTGTCGCAATTGACGCCAGAAAAGATTAAGTTTGTTGGCCCCAAAAATCCTGCGTAAAGTTGCTTCTTTCTGCTTGATCAACAAACTTGCCATGGTGAAGGAAGAAAAATTCACTGCCATGATTGCGACCACAGCAATGAATAAAATCAACGCTAGGCTATTCAAAAGTTGATTGGCTCTACCCTTCATATAGTCAGGCGCGCCAATGTGATAAATTTCGTCCACTCGAATTGGTTTCAGGGAAATGCTTGAACCAGCGATTTGGTTCGAAAACCTACTGCCTGAAGAGTAAAACGCCTTCTTTTCTACAATACTTTCCAAAATAGAGGTTATCGATCGTACTTTCAGCTCTTTTTGGGCTTTGATATACGTGAAAATCTTAGATTCCGACCAATCACTCTCTTGAAATTTTGGGCTGGGGTGGTTGTTAGTGAGCGGCATTAAAAATTCAATATTAAGGTGTGTTTTCTCTGGGAGGTCTTCTAAAACCCCAGCTATCTTGACCTCTAAAGTTTTTTCGATTGAGACGGTGCGGCCCACAATGTCGGTTGATCCAAATAATTTTATCGCAGTGGATCTAGTAACCAATACATCTGTCGGGCTTAAGCTTTTGTGAAACGGGTTACCATCAATGTCTTGAAGAGAAAATAGCTCAAAAAAGCTATCATCAACAAAGTGGATCAGCTGCAAAAAACGGTTTTCAGACACATAAATCGGAAAGCGGTTTAATGCGAGTTGTGTGACATGCTGAACGTCTGAACCTGGGTGTTCTCGAAGGCTATCTGCTAACAGATAAGGAGTGTATGGGATTCGAGGGCTAGTATTTCCGTTGACTATATATTGTGTTTCAATGCGGTATACGTCTTCGAAGTTTTCAATCCAATTATCGAAGTTTAAATCGGCCTCATATCGTGCATATAACAATAGCGCAGCGGCTAGTCCGATGGCGAGACCAATTTGTAACAACCAATAGTCTAAAGTTTTTAGTTGAGCTAAATTTCGCATGTCGTCAGTACCGTTCTTACTATTGGACGTTGAAGGATTAACATTTTTGATCCAAAAATGGGTTTTGGAGGCTTTCTAACTCTCAATGTATTTTCTATAAGAGATATAGAGTAATCCGGAGAGAGCACCGAATCACGATAACATCGTGTAAAATACAGCTTAAAATAAGCAAAAATTTGAGTTCTTTATCCGAGGAATATTTTTTGTTTTTTGCCGTGGAAAAATAAAATCCCCTTTAGGTTTACTCTATTACAACTAAAAAGGTATTTTAAATAAATAAATTCCAAAAATACTCCCATTAAGGTCAAATTTTTATTTTTAGTTGTATAGGATTGTATCATTTGATAGGTAAAGATTACTAAAATTTCAATCTAAACTTTTATTTGGGGAGATTTGATATGCGTACTAAAACTAGAATATTCGCTCGTAAGTTTGCTGAGGAACTCACGCCTAGAGAGGCTGAGGAGGTTTCCGGAGGCTGTTTCTCAAGTGGTGATGTTTTCTGCCCAGGCACTCCAGAAACGCAGTGTGGTGGTGATAAAGCAGACGACGACTGCGAAGCCTAAATCACTAAACAGAAAAGTTAGTCCGCATTTTTTGAATGCGGACTTTCTTTTGCGAGTAATTTTTAAGAAACACTGTAGTAATCAATGTGCCCGGAAAACAAGTTGGGATTTTGTAGATCGCTCTTTAGATTTCAATACTCACTTCATAAGTCGTTGGTAGATTCTATAAATAGGTAATAATAATGAGTTCTGTTTTAATTTTATCAAACTATTTTGATGTGCATGCTTTTGCTGTTGCTTGGGCGGTTGAAAAGCTCGGACATTCCGCGACAACTTGGGTGGCTCCAGACTTTCCATCGGGACAGCAGAACTCTATCTCTCATTCAAACTTGAAGGGGAGCGAATGGAAAATTGGTGCCAAGAATCCTATAAACTCCCAAGACGGTTTCGACGCAGTATGGCAGCGCCGTATTCCCTATATTCTTCCTTTAAGCAAAGACTTGCATGAAGCAGATGTTGAATTAGCACAAAGAGAGTCTAGGCATTACTTCAAGGGTTTTCTTAATATGATGTGTGCTGACGCGTTTTGGGTTAATCCAGTTAAGGCGCGTGAAAAAGCACAATACAAAATCTGTCAAACAGAAGCGGCCATTAAAACTGGTTTAAAAATACCTGCTACTCTGTATTCAAATGACGCGCAAGAAATTAGGCAGTTCTTTGATGAGAACGCCGGGGGTATCGTTTACAAGTCCTTCTTGCCTATAGGGTGGACACAGCCAGATGAGAAACGTATCAGGCTCTGGACTACAAAAATTGAAGATCGTTCCCTTCTGAATGATGATGTTGAATTAGGAACATGTCCCGGAATATATCAGGAATGTATCGCAAAAGCATATGAGTTGCGCATTGTGATTATGGGACGAACGTGTGTAGCAGCAAAAATTAACTCCCAAGACGACCCAAATCTAGAAATCGATTGGCGAAAAAGCACCGACGCCGCTGATGTGCTGGGTTGGGACTGGGTGAAAATCCCAAAAGAAATTGAAGAAAAATGCTTTAATTTCATGGACGAAATGGGAATTGTCTTTGGCTGCCTCGATTTCGTAGTAACGCCTGAGGGCGAATATATTTTCTTGGAAGTAAATGAACAAGGCCAGTTCTTGTTTGTCGAGCAATATAACCCTGAAATACCTCTTTTGCATATGTTCTCGGAGTTTCTTATATCTGGCGATAAGCACTTTAAATGGCACAGACCAACTAGTGGTACTTTTTCATATATGGATTACGTGCAGACTGACGAGTGCCGTTACTTTATGAAAGAATTGGAAAAAGAACACGTTCAATACCGTCCGATGATTTTGGCTGCGGAAAACTGAATGTCATACCAAAATCCGTCAATTGAGTAAGTTAAAGGAATCCCTCGCTTGGATTGGAAGAAGGGCCTAATATTAGCTCAAATGTATTTCCGTAGGCTAGCGCCTTTCACGGCAAAAGTTCGCCGTTAGGCTGGTATAATGAAGTGTGTTTCAAACACTCCTCCCATTCGGCCAAAGTATCAAATAATTGGTTTAAAGATGCGCCCCTAAAGCGCACCACTCGTTTCCATAATACCACAGGTCAAAACCCCACATGGGGGGCTAAGATGATTTTTTTAAAAATTAATTATGGTGATGGATTGTCATCGGGTTGATAGAGCTAAGTGTGTTTCAAACACTCTTCCCATTCGGTCAAAGTATCGAATAGTTGGCTTACAGGTACGCGCCTCAGGTCCCACTCATGCACCTTGTTTGCTACAGCGGGGTGTATCCACATATTTTAGTAAACGGATGTTAAACTGCGCGCATCAAACTACTGTTTTTGGGTTGGCTTTGAATGGCGTAGTGGGTGGCCTTTGCCGTTTCATTGCCAGCAAAGTGATGGATACTTACGCCTCGCTGAAATATATGTATGTGTCACAAGGGGTTGCAAAAAGGCGATTTATGGATCAAAAGCAAGTCTCCGCAGCCTGAAAGGATACCGTTTCAATTCCGATAAACTATACTATGAATTTTTACTGATGGTGTAGGAATTGTATTCAGCAGATAATGGGTAAAAAGGTAGGCAATCAGGCATGACATCTACATCAGTCGAGCAAGCTCTGAGAACAAAGAAGTTCTCCAAAAAGCGCATTGAAGTTCTCCGCGGAGCAGCTCGTGTTTTTGCGCGCCTTGGCTTTCACCGGGCGTCTTTAAATGCCGTTGGCGATGAACTGGAAATGACATCCGCAGCGCTCTATTATTACGTAAAGTCAAAGGCTGATTTGCTGTTTCAAATTGGCGAAGTTACGATGACTATCCTTAAAGAATCTGTTGAAGGTAGTGAGGTCGAGCACGAAAATGGCTATGAACATCTTCGTTTTTTTTTCCGCCGATATGCAGAACTGATTTGCGATGATTTTGGCAGCTGTTTTGTTCTTTATAACGCTGATGACTTGCCAGCCGAGTTACAGGGTCAGGACCTGGGCCGGCGAAGAGAAATTGACCAAATGGCCCGAAATATAATTTCTGCTGCAATTAAGGACGGCTCTCTTTCGCCTGTTGAGCCTCGTGCTTTAGGGTCATTTTTGTTTGGTGCTATCAACAGCCTACCAAAATGGTATTCCGCTGACGGCGACCTTAAGCCTGCGGAAATTGCGGACCAATATTTAGACATCGTATCCAACGGCATCAGGCCGCAGTAGGTCACGTGCCGTAGCAAGGGTGACGAACGATCACGCTTATCTTCATGTGTAAAATAGGACGTCTTGCTCAGTTTTCTGAGCGTGTTTCTAAATACTTGGCACCGCTTGCAAACGTTTTGGCGGCTCGGTAATAATTAGTATTGCCGACAAATCGAAGCGCTTATGTGTATCGGCAACTTTTCCAGTGATGACAGCACTCTCCACGCGCAATGCCATCAAAAATTGGCCTCCCGTACGGTACTTGCACGGTGCAAAGAGGCTGCTCATTCCTCGCCATTACTTGTCCCCTACAGCCTACCTATAGTTTTAAGCGCCTCAGATGCCGATTGACTCCGCTTAACATTAATTCTACTTGTTAGTAGAATTTCTAATAATCATTAGAAAATTATGCAATTTGGTAAAACTGGAGCGTAAAATGGGTGGAGACGTGCGTGTTGTTGGGGTTGGCATGATCCCTTTCAAAAAGCCCGGGGTTAGCGATGGCTACCAGGAAATGGGCGCGGCTGCAGTGCGTGCAGCGCTGGAAGACGCAGGCATTGGCTACGACCACATCCAACAAGCCTACTGCGGCTATGTTTACGGGGACAGCACGTGCGGCCAAGCGGTAGTTTACAAAGTTGGCTTAACAGGCATTCCTATTATTAATGTGAACAACAATTGTTCTACGGGCTCCACTGCGCTCTATCTTGCCCGTCAGGCAGTGCAAAGCGGGGCCGTTGACTGTGCGCTCGCTGTGGGTTTTGAGGAAATGGAACCCGGCGCGCTTGGCACAAAATATATGGACCGGGTCAATCCAATGGCTGCGCATATGCAGGCAATGATGGACTTGCAGGATTTTTCACCAACTGCGCCCGTAGCAGCCCAGCTTTTTGGCGGTGCAGGCGGCGAATATGCCGCTAAACACGGTACAAGGTTGGAAACATTTGCAAAAATTGCGGAAAAATCCCGCAAACACGCCGCTCATAATTCGTATGCGATTTTCCGGGAGCCATTAACGGTAGACGAAATTATCTCGTCCCCTACCCAATACGGTATGTTGACCCGGTTTCAATGTTGTCCGCCTACGTGCGGCGCAGCGGCTGCAATAGTTTGCACGCCTGAGTTTGCGGCAAAGCACGGATTGGATGCCACCGTTCGTATTGCAGCACAAGCAATGGCAACTGACCCCGTCTCCACTTTCGAGGGCAAATCCATGATGAACGTGGTTGGTTACTCCATGAGTAAATCTGCGGCGGATCAATGCTATGAACAAGCGGGCATCGGCCCCAAAGACATTGGCGTGGTTGAGCTGCACGATTGCTTCACCGCCAATGAGCTAATCACATACGAATCCTTAGGCATCGC
>JAESRJ010000024.1 GCA_016764715.1 Kordiimonadaceae bacterium
AGTTCGCCAACCGAGCGAACCCGGCGGTTACCAAGGTGATCRATATCRTCGATYTCRCCGCGACCATTTTTCAGYTCWACMAGTGTACGCARCGTTGAAAGGATGTCTTCYTTACGCAGCGTGCCRACTGTATCTTCACAGTCAAGCTGAAGACGCATGTTCATCTTCACCCGGCCAACGTCTGACAAGTCATAACGCTCAGGRTCAAAGAACARGCCGTAGAAAAGAGCTTCAGCWGTTTCCTTGGTTGGCGGCTCACCAGGGCGCATCACTTTATAAATCTCAGCAAGTGCGCCGTCAGTGCATTCTACTTTGTCAGCTTTCAGCGTGTCGCGAACAAACGAGCCAATAGCAACGCCGTCGATGACAAGCATTTCCAGCTCATCAATGCCAGCGCTTGCCAGAACTTCAACATTCTCTTCTGTCAACTCGTCGCCAGCTTCCACATAGATGGCGCCAGTTTTCTCATTGATCATGTCTTTAGCGACAAAACGCCCAAGAACGAGTTCGTCCGATACCAGAATAGCTTCGAGGCCATCTTTTACGATTTTCTTAGCGAGACGCGGTGTGATCTTCTTGCCGGCAGCAACTACGACCTCACCAGAATCTGCATCTATCAAATCGAATTGAGGCTTTTGGCCCTTCCAGCTGTCGGCAACAAATGGCATACGCCACCCGCCTTTGACGCGCTTGTAAACGACAGTCTCATAAAAATACTCGAGAATTTCTTCTGCAGTCATCCCCAATGCGTACAGTAAGCTCGTCGCTGGAAGTTTCCGGCGGCGRTCRATRCGSMMATKYACRATGTCTTTKGCATCAAAYTCAAAATCGAGCCAYGAWCCACGGTAAGGRATRACRCGMGCWGCRAACAGRARYTTGCCWGAMSWRTGCGTYTTKCCGCGGTCGTGGTCAAAGAATACACCAGGTGACCTGTGCATTTGCGAAACGATAACACGCTCGGTACCRTTCACWACGAACGTACCTTGAGGGGTCATCATCGGCAGGTCGCCCATGTAAACGTCTTGTTCTTTAATATCGAGAACGGACCGGGCCTCTGTTTCCGGGTCCACTTCGAAAACGATCAATCTAAGCGTCGCACGGAGCGGTGCGGCATACGTGATATCACGCTGCTTACATTCTTCTACGTCAAATTTGGGCTTCTCAAGCTCATATTTCACATATTCAATSGAYGCGGTATTCGCGAAATCCTGAATAGGGAAAACTGATTTGAGTACGCGCTCAAGCCCTGATGCCAAACGTTCTTCTTCGGTGCAATGCTCCTTGAAGAATTTGTCATAGGACCGCCGCTGAACCTCAATAAGATTCGGCATTKGCGTCACTTCGGCAATGGTACCGAAATCCTTGCGAACACGCTTACGACCGGTGAATGAAGTCGCCATACTTCGTCCTCGTCCTTTAAATTWGCGCCKTACCDTCTGCCGATSDGGCGTCCGGGTTGGCTGCTGCCGTGGAGYTTAGAGAGAGAAAHCKMCTCTAACYTCCTGAAAATCCAAGTTATTAAGGGACGAACATATGTTCAGCCCTGCCCTCAARTGCCTTATTTTWRGTCCTGCACCCTAGGACGCCGAAAGGCCGGGCGCGAAAWACGCGTCCGACCYAAAGGTRTTATCCCTCAAGAARTTACTTGAGTTCAACCGTAGCGCCAGCTGCTTCAAGCTTCTTCTTAACTTCTTCAGCTTCGTCCTTAGGAGCACCTTCTTTAACAGTTGCAGGAACGCCTTCAACCATTTCTTTAGCTTCTTTAAGACCGAGGCCAGTGATAGCGCGAACTTCTTTAATCACTGTAATTTTCTTCTCACCGAAAGAAGTCATCACAACGTCAAAGTCAGTTTTAACTTCAGCAACTTCAGCAGCAGCMGCTGGRCCAGCWACGGCAACAGCAGCAGCRGCAGAAACGCCCCACTTATCTTCGAGTAGTTTAGAAAGCTCAGCAGCTTCCATTACTGTTAGGCTTGAAAGTTCTTCAACAATCTTTGCAAGATCAGCCATTTAATTCACTCCAATATATTGGTTCTACTACAGAACCGCGTGTGTATGCATAATTTGAAAGGCAGCCCCAATAGACCGGATAGCTACCTTGGATACTTTTCTTAAGATTAAGCTGCGTCCTTGTCGCCATAAGCGCCAAATACTCGGGCCAATTGTCCAGCTGGAGCCTGCGTAACCGATGCGAGCTTCTGAGCAGGAGCTTGTAGGAGACCTACAAGCTTGCCGCGAAGTTCATCAAGGGATGGCAGGGAAGCCATAACTTTAATACCTGCTTGATCAAGTACAGTGTCCCCCATGCCGCCGCCGAGGATACGAAGTTTTTCGTTACCCTTTGCGAACTTGGCAAGTGCCTTTGGTGCAGCGACAGCGTCGTCTGCATAGCCAATGGCGGTAGGACCTGTAAACAGATCAGCAATGCCTTCGTATTCAGTGCCTTTAAGCGCAAGACGAGTCAGCCGGTTCTTGGTTACTCTTAGCGTAGCACCCACTTCACGCATGCCTGCACGCAGTGCAGTCATCTCAGCAACTGTAAGGCCGTCGTAATGTACTACAACGACGGAAGCAGCTGCAGAGAAAGTCTCATGCATGGATGCAACCAGATCCTGCTTTTCGGCTCTTTCCACTTTTCTCGTCTCCGAATTTGGAAGCCTGCCTAAATCACAGCAAACGTGGCTTCCGTTAATTGAGCCATATACCATTTGCCTCACCGAGGCGCCTGGTACGCTACCCTGTCCAGGGTCGCAGAATGGGTTACACCCAGTCCTGTAGGAACCGCGAGCTCTGCTTCCAGAAAATCTGAAAGCAAAAATTCCTAAACCCCATCTCATGCAGGCCGCAATTTCGCGACAATCGTTTCTTTTAAATTTCGGTGGTCATAAAACTAGAAACACACACCAAAACACCTGCAATCTCGGACAGATACTAATCCTGGGCAAAACAACCGCCCAAGAGATCGCGGCGCACCGAGGCACGCCGCAAATTCATTTAGCTGCCAAGCGACGCTACGTCGATCTTCAGGCCAGGGCCCATTGAAGAAGACATACCAACGCGCTTAACATATGTACCCTTAGCGCCAGTTGGCTTAGCTTTGATAACAGCTGTCAGGAACGTCTTAGCGTTCTCGATAATTGCTGCTTCGTCGAAGCTTACTTTACCAACACCGCCGTGGATGATCCCGGCTTTTTCAACACGGTATTCAACCTGGCCAGCTTTTGCTGCTTCAACGGCGCCTTTAACGTCCATTGTTACAGTGCCGAGCTTAGGGTTAGGCATCAGGCCTTTAGGGCCAAGAACTTTACCAAGGCGGCCAACAACAGCCATCATGTCAGGCGTCGCAATCACGCGGTCAAAGTTCAAGTTACCTTTTTGGATCTCTTCCATCAGATCCTCAGCACCAACGATATCAGCGCCAGCTTCTTTCGCTTCGTCTGCTTTAGCAGCACGAGCAAATACAGCTACACGCAAAGTTTTACCAGTTCCGTGCGGCAACGAAACAACACCGCGTACCATCTGGTCAGCGTGGCGAGGATCAACACCAAGGTTCATCGTCACTTCAATAGTTTCATCGAACTTCACAGTCGAACGGGCTTTCAACTCAGCAACAGCTTCATCAACAGTATAGAGCTTCTCGCGGTCGATGCCGTCCCAGTTCTTTTTAATTCTTTTTGCAATTTTCGCCATCAGATCAACCTTCCACCTTAAAGCCCATAGAGCGCGCAGACCCTTCGATGATCAGCATAGCTGCATCGATGTCATTGGCACTAAGGTCAATCATTTTCAACTCAGCGATCTCTTTAACTTGAGCCTGCGTTACCGTAGCAGCAGTTTCGCGGCCAGGAGTAGCGCCGCCGGACTTAACGCCAGCCGCTTTTTTCAAGTAGTAAGACGCCGGAGCAGTCTTAATTTCGAAGGTGAAAGACTTATCAGCGTAAATCGTCAGCGTGGTCGGGATTGGCATCCCTGATTCCATCTTCTGTGTTTGCGCGTTAAAGGCTTTGCAAAATTCCATGATGTTCACACCGCGCTGACCGAGAGCCGGGCCAATTGGTGGAGATGGGTTTGCTTTACCAGCTGGTACCTGCAATTTCAGGTAACCACTAATCTTCTTCGCCATTATATATCCCTTTCTTCAAACARTAGAAGCAAATCACTTCGCTTCCCTAGGGTGYGCGGTACGGCAAATGGCTAGCCTCCCGCRCGCTCAATTGGGGCNARAGCCCCAAAATCTTAYGTAATCTTTTCTACYTGGCTGTATTCCAGCTCAACAGGCGTGGCGCGACCGAAGATGGATACAGACACTTTCAAGCGYGCCTTCTCTTCATCAACGTCTTCWACTGCACCGTTAAAGCTTGCAAACGGACCATCGGTAACGCGAACTTCTTCGCCAATTTCGAATATGATATTTGGACGTGGGCGCTCTACACCTTCCTCAACTTGGTTGAGAATGCGCGCTGCCTCTGCGTCTGAAATCGGACTTGGCCGCCCTTGCTGCCCGAGGAAGCCAGTCACTTTCGCATGCGCGTTAACAAGGTGATAGGTATCGTCCGTCATCACCATTTTGATCAGCACATAACCAGGGAAGAACTTCTTCTCAGAAGTGACCTTCTTGCCCTTGCGAATTTCAATAACTTCTTCAGTCGGAACGATAACATCGTCCACAAGTGCGTCCAGTTCCTGCAAAATAGCCTGCGCTTTAATTGCGTCTGCTACYTTGGCTTCATAACCGGAGTAAGCATGGATAATATACCAACGAGATTTAGCCATCTTAAACCTTTGCCCCTAACAACCATTCAATGCCAGCGCCCAATAAAAAATCAACGCCGAGGAAGAACACAGCCATAATCGTCACCATGATAAAAACCATGACCGAAGTGATTCCCGCTTCTTTCGGCGTAGGCCAAGTCACCTTGGATGCCTCGCGCCGTACTTGGCGGAAAAAATCAGCTGGCGTAGTTCTAGCCATTGCGTGTCCTTCTAGTTGCCCAACAAGCCCGCGCTTAAATCACTAAAACCGCAGGCCGWTCAATACGTTATCGTTGAAATCCACAATAGGACTTCTATAATTCTTTTTCGTCGCGTCGCCGCTAGTCGGCTGGCAGGGGCGGAGAGACTCGAACTCACGACACCCGGTTTTGGAGACCGGTGCTCTACCAACTGAGCTACGCCCCTAAACCAATCTAACGCTACTCACGAAGGGTGCGGTTTAACGCCCACAGCAGGCCCTTGCAAGTAGTTTTTTTCCTATAATTAAAAAGGCTTAACTACGCCCTTTTCTACATCATAGAAACAGCAGCAAAAAGAGAGCCTGCAAAGCACGCCCTCCTCCTAAATTCTAACACCGTTACTCGATGATTTTCGCAACAACGCCAGCACCAACGGTGCGGCCGCCTTCACGGATAGCGAAACGCAGACCTTCGTCCATAGCGATCGGTGCGATCAGCTCAACGTTTAGGTTCACGTTATCACCAGGCATAACCATCTCTGTACCTTCTGGCAGCTCAACGTTGCCAGTCACATCAGTTGTACGGAAGTAGAACTGTGGACGGTAGTTACCAAAGAACGGTGTGTGACGACCGCCTTCTTCTTTGGACAGAATGTATGTCTCAGCTGTGAACTTAGTGTGCGGGTTGATTGATTTAGAGTGAGCCAAAACCTGACCACGCTCAATATCTTCACGCGCAATACCACGAAGCAGCAAACCAACGTTATCGCCAGCTTCACCTTGATCGAGAAGCTTACGGAACATTTCAACGCCAGTAACCGTTGTTTTGCTAGTATCTCTGATACCAACAATCTCAACTTCTTCACCAACCTTGACGATACCGCGCTCAATACGGCCCGTTGCTACAGTACCGCGACCAGAGATAGAGAACACATCCTCAACAGGCATCAGGAATGCACCGTCAATAAGACGCTCTGGCTGTGGGATGTATGTATCAACAGCATTCATCAGCTCGATGATCTTATCTTTACCGATGTCGTCGTCGCGGCCTTCAAGAGCAGCAAGCGCTGAACCCATAATGACTGGGATGTCGTCGCCTGGGAATTCATAGTCGCTCAAAAGCTCCCGAATTTCCATCTCAACAAGCTCAAGAAGCTCATCGTCGTCTACCTGATCAACTTTGTTCATGAATACAACAAGGCTTGGTACACCAACCTGACGTGCAAGCAGAATGTGCTCACGTGTCTGTGGCATTGGGCCGTCTGCTGCATTCACAACAAGGATAGCGCCGTCCATTTGGGCAGCACCCGTGATCATGTTCTTCACATAATCAGCGTGACCTGGGCAATCAACGTGCGCGTAGTGACGTGCGTCTGTTTCATACTCAACGTGYGCTGTTGAAATCGTAATACCGCGCTCACGCTCCTCAGGAGCTTTGTCGATATTAGCAAAATCAACCGCTTCGCCTTTGCCGCTWACTTCMGCAAGCACTTTSGTRATCGCAGCTGTAAGCGTGGTCTTKCCGTGGTCAACGTGACCAATGGTACCAACGTTACAGTGCGGCTTAKTCCGTTCAAACTTCTCTTTAGCCATGCTCRTCAATCCTTGAAARCAAACWCRCCYTGCTGACRACAYGYCAGGCYRGGCAAYTTYWAAAWYMATARYTCAGYCCGCYARGGGACCNRAAASYARYTGCGNYYKARWSSMCCAANYARKRMAGCRCGGSWWTAAYTGGAGCGGGTGAAGGGAATCGAACCCTCGTCGTAAGATTGGAAATCTTCTGCTCTACCATTGAGCTACACCCGCACATACGCCGCAATTATCAAGAGCATAGCTCTTCAGACACACTTAAAACTCCCGCACAGTTACCTGTAGGGGAGTAGTGGTGGAGGGAGCAGGATTCGAACCTGCGTACTCAATGAGAACGGATTTACAGTCCGTCGCCTTTAACCGCTCGGCCACCCCTCCAATATACCCCCCGGCGAGCATTTTCAGCAGCGCCGGGTGAGGCCGCAATATGCCCATATCTAAGGCCATGTCAACACSAACTTATAWGCAAAAASATTTTTTTTTGTAGCKGTTTGCTYCCGATAGGATTAAAGCCCTARGAAACACCASAAAYGCTTAGGACAGAAGAATGGCCAGAACCCGTAAACCACCAAGAAARCCGCGCGYRACRAGCGGCAAGYCAAACGGTTACGAACGCACDGSAGCCCGCGGCCCGTCTGAACGGACTCCGCAGCACAGACCTGCGAAAAAAGACGCACGACCCTCGGAGCGCAGCACTAGCGAGCGCAGCCCGCGGTCCAGTCATGTGCCAGCAGCACTCAAGCCTAGCTATGCTGGMGCCTATTTCCTCTATGGCCGCAACTCAGTGGAAGCCGCACTTAAGAACAAGAAACGCGAGTGTTTGAGGCTCATTGGCACATTAAAGTCTTTATCTGACGAATCCGTTGCTGGCATTCGCCCTGATTTAAAAACGGTTACGGTCGAGCATATTGAAGAAATCGCGGATGCTGTGCCTGACGGCGCACCGCACCAAGGCATCTTGCTCGAGGTACGTTTCCTGCCCGGCCTCCACATTGCCGATCTGGCACCAATCGAGGGACAGAAGAACATTATCCTGATGCTAGATCAGGTAACTGACCCTCAAAATGTTGGCGCCTGTATTCGGTCCGCAGCGGCTTTCGGCGCACGTGCCATCATCACACAGGACCGCAACAGCCCTGTTGAAAGCGGTTCYCTCGCCAGAGCCGCAGCAGGCGGCCTAGAAGTATTACCGTGGCTACAAATGCCAAACCTCTCCCAAGCTCTCTCACAATTGAAGGAAATGGGTTATTGGCATATMGGCCTTGACGGCGACGCGGACCTCTCCATCAAAAAAGTATCGCTCGGCGAGAACATAGTCATTGTCATGGGTTCTGAGGGCCGAGGCCTGCGCCCGCTCGTCCGCAAAAACTGCGATGTGATTGCTAACATCCCTATGGCTGGTAGCGTCGAGAGCTTGAATGTATCCAACGCTGCKGCAATTACACTGTTCCAGTTAGCGGAGTAAGCAAAGCTGCCAAACGASGCTGATTGGGGATACTAGGCTAACTACTCGGTCGATGATCAGGTACGCTAAAGTACACGTAAGCGTGCCTGCCGTCAGCGATCAGGGCGGAAGTTTATATATTTATTGGCCCCGATGAGCTTGCGCCAAATACGCTTCGCGCCCCCAACCAGCGGTGTGTTGTCGCGCTTTTGTGCCAATGCCCAATTCCCATGGGTCCATACTCGGTCGTAATTAGGGTGCTGCATAACCAGTAGGGTCCATACCCGCTCCACTGCAGCTGTCGTGCGTTCATCCTCAGGCCAATGTTGCGCCGCAGGCTGGTGCTCCGGGGTCCACTTCATATCATCAAACAAGATTACGCCGTCTTTTTTCAGAAGTTTATCAATCAGGAAAAATGCGAAGCCACTATCAGCCCACGTGTGGCCACCGTCCAAATAACAAAAATCAAATTTACGACCTTCTTCAATGAAGGCCTTCAAACGCCACAAGTAACTACGCGGCTCATAGAAAGCTTCAACATGATCAGAAACTCCGAATTTTGCAGCCAGCTCGTCTAAATTAGGTGAACGCTCCTTAGCGCTAAGTAGATCGATTGTCGTCAATGTTCGGCGATCGCCCATGGATTTCAAAATAGACGCCATATAAACTGTCGACACCCCATGAAAAAAACCAAGCTCTAAAGCATCTCTGCAATCATATGCCTTGAACACCTTTTCAATTACCTGCGCCTGATTGAGCCGCATGTACGGTATGCCCTCAAGTTGTTCCGACATTTTCTGNARATYYANMKYCKCYYYCAATMWWKMRWTNMCWSMGWTKMCMRWSRSSWWRGNYYASTAWCNARTKMMWTRYTRMWTATTGACTATTCAAGGAAAAAAATAAAGAACTACCCTTCCCGCTCTGCGACTATGAGCCTTCGGAAAAACCTGACATGAATACTGCAAATGAGATCATCAAATACTTGAATTTGGAACCGCACCCAGAACGCGGCTATTACCGCCGGACATATAAAAGCAGCTTTGGTGAGGAAGACCGCGCGTTTACCAGCGCTATCTATTATCTCCTGGAAGGTGGGCGCTTTGCGCGCTTACACCGAATGGATTCGGATGAGCTTTGGCTCTGGCATGCGGGGGCGCCACTAACCCTTGAAGTAAACGCCCCTGAAGAGCCCGCGAATTCCGTGATTTTAGGTAATGATATTTTAAAGAATGAAGCGCCGCAGATCTTGGTGCCCGCCAACCACTGGCAAAGAGCGCGTTCAGAAGGCGCATGGACTTTGGTTAGCTGCGTCGTGAGCCCTGAGTTCACTTTCAAGTCATACGAAATCATATAGGCTAAGGTCGTTAAACAAACTGCGCCGCTTACCCATCTCATGAGTTAACTGGGGCCTCATTAATTAATTGAGGCCCTATGATTTAGTTGGGGCCGTACCTGCCAAAAAAATGGTTAATATCAAAAATCGAAAGCGGTGCTGGGCGCGCAGCATTTTTCGTCGATCAATCCAAGCTCGTTTTCGCTTAGCGTAATTTTCGACGGGCCAACTTGCACGAGGCTGTTTTCCCGTTTTTCTTGAGGTAAACTCTTCAAATAAAATTCTTTGCTAAGTGTCTCAACAGGAGCACCAAATTCTATTCTTTGCCCCAGAATACTATCTTGAATATAGTTCAAGAAAGAACTGACGTTTGCCGCTAYGTTTTCGTAGCGGACCAAGTGAAGATTTTTTCTATTTTTTTCTATTATACCAACGTTGTCTGCCCAGCCCGCCAAAAAAGCCGAAAATATCTCCTGTCGCTTCTCCGACAAAGGGTCGCCAAATGACGTGTCCCGATGAGCGATCATATGGCGCATCATCGACTTAAAAACAGGCACGGGGTCTCGGTAAACACAAACGAAACTCGATTTAGGAAATATGTTCTTTAYCTTATCAAAGTACCGTAGGTTCCTCGGGGTCTTCTCAACAGCCGCGATACAATCTGAGGGTACGGTCTTACCGTTAAAAAATATGTGATAGAAAATTTTCTGGTGTAGCGCCCTAACGGATGCGTCATTGAAGGGTTCGATCTCCCCGTCGCCATCATAAACTTCTTCATTAACAAGCTTAATATTGGTATTAAACGCATATAATTGCTCGTTAAACTTCTTATAAAAAAGGCGAAAATAATCCAGTTCACCTTTCGAATACACGCCCTTTAAAAGGTCGAAAGACCGACCAACAAAGGTTGTGCCGCTTTTTGTATAGCCGCCAATGAATATCTGTTTAATTTGTGTATCCAAGTTTCTGCCCGTCTAGGTAAATCAAAAATGGCGGTTGCACACATCCACCGCGAATTCCCATGGTACAACAAAGAGTGTTTTAGCAATTCAATAATTACAAACTACACTGTAAAGCTTGTCCAGAAGAAAGAACTCTTGCCGCACCCATGGATACCTGACAAGTGAATGACTACAGACTGCCCTAAAACAGTTAGCGAGCGATTACTTCCGCACCCTCAAAGCCCTCGACCTTATCACTCCCAATGCGCTTTGGCTGAAACGCCTCATCTTCGCCGTACGTATGAAACAGCTCCCATGTAATACCACCAGGATCTTCTGACCAGGCCTTCTTTGATTTGGCGTAACAACAAGAAACATCACCGTCGACCAGTAGCGGTGCATCAACGGCCCGAAGACGCATACCCAACCGTGTCAATTCGTCATCTTCCTGTACCTCCACACCCAGATGTCCAATGCCGCCTTCTCCATCTGTTTGCGAGATTACAAAATTTACACCCAAATCCTCAGGGGCCCATTTGGCATAGCCCGGCTTTAACTTCACCGGGTCCTCTCCAAAAATCGCCTTATAATAGGTTACTGCATCTTCAAACTTCTGAACGCCCAAATGGACATGTAGCCTTTTCATTTTAATTCTCCTTACTCTTCTTCACTGTCGCCTGCAAATTGGAAGGGCCGCAGCCGGATGCGCTGCGCGCGACTACTTCACGCACATCANCAGAAAAAGCCCGAGGGTCCCCGGCACAGCAGTCCTCTAACAAAAATTCAAAAAGGCCGCGAATTGCAGAGAAGTTAACGCGGTAGAAAATATGTCGCGCCTTGCGTTCCGACAGGACCAGTTCAGCGCGCTCTAAAGTTTTCAGATGCCGCGACAGGGTGGTAGAATTGACATGAAGCTGTGCTGCGATCTCACCCGCAGGCAACCCAGCATCACCCATTCGCACAAGTATCCGGAAAACCTGAAGCCGAGTTGCCTGCGCCAAGGCCGCCATACAATCGATATGTTTATTTRTTTGCATATTTGTACATATATACAAATAAATAACTTTTGTCAACCAACGGTGAKMGCAGGACGAGACGCTCAAGCTAATCTCTCCGCGGTCGGCGTAACGAACATGCCCRYAGAGTTTTCCGCGCATTACACTTTATCATCTTAAAGTTTTAGATTATGCTGCCGGCAAATCATCAGGCTGGGGGCCTGGCCGGCTCAGAACTGAGCATTGAATTAACATGGGAAAGAAATTTATGTTCGACCAAGACGCAGAAAATAGTGACGAACTCGCGCGGTCGCTGCAATTTGAAAARTCGGTTATGACAGCGATTGACCGACTGGGCGGCACAGCGGATGAGCTAGAGACGGCCGCCGCAGAAATGAACCATGCCACCAAGGCAACGTCTACCGGCATTAATGCAGCTTCTTCGAAAGTACATAACGCCAGCGACAGTGTGAATGCCGTGGCTGGCGCAACTGAAGAAGTCTCCGCGTCAGTGGCGAGCGTTAGTGAGCAAATGGAACGTGCGGCGGACGTAACCAAAAACGCGATGCGCGAAGCGGATGACGCATCGAGGCTGATGGAAACATTGAACGAGTCCGGCAAGAAAATTAGTGACGTAATCAAACTGATCGACAACATCGCTTCACAAACGAACCTGCTAGCGCTCAATGCTACAATCGAGGCAGCCCGTGCAGGTGACGCTGGCCGAGGGTTTGCGGTTGTTGCTGGTGAGGTGAAGGCACTCGCGACGCAAACGTCGAATGCAACAAAAGAGATCTCAAAACAAATTGCCGAGCTACAGTCTGCCACCAAGGCGGCTGTAACTGCGTTTGACAAAATCAGCGCCCGTATCGGCGAGATCGATACCATCGCGAACGATGTATCAAATACGGTTGGCCAACAAGCAGCTGCTACTCAGGAAATCAGCCACAGTGCCGCACTGGCAGCAGAAGGTACGCAARGCGTCATCGGTGATTTTGAAGATATGAATGAGGCAACYAATCGGTCCATGGTTGCGTCACGGCAAGTAACTGAGACCGTTGGCAGCCTCCAAAATCAGGGTGGYGCGCTGCGCGATACGGTAACGCAGTTCATTGAGCATTTGAATAAACGCAAATAGCTTAACGGGAAGGGCTCACCYTTCGAAAAAGGCGCCGCATAGTTGGTGACTTTTTTCTATGGATCAGCCTTCACCGAGGGCCCATGAAAATTCCGGCCACCCCTTATCAGGCCCCACAGCCCCTAGCGCTGCGTAATTGTAGCTAGGCCCCCATTAAAGAAGAATCACCAGCCCGTTGGCCACATGCCCTTAGGCCGCGGCCTAGATGCCTTCTCTATCCAAAATGAAAAGGGCCGCTTCATATCTGAAGCAGCCCTCGTCTTTATCCAATCCTATGGGAGGATTTTTGGATATATGGTTGGTATCTTAGATCGCCCGTTTACGTGTCTCAATCGCGGCGTAAACGAAAGCTGCTGCGATGATCAGCCCTGTCCAGAAATAGATGCTGGAGAAGGTTACTGATAGTGAGGCAGATAGTGAGCCGCTCACGATAAGGTCAAACACTTCTCTCGGCGTATCTGGATCAACGTGACCCAACTTGTCTTCGAGCATAACGCGCCATCCACCAAGGTGAATCGATATCCATTTGGCAATAGACGCGCTTTTGAAAAAGATGCCTTCAATTGCGATCAGGATTCCTGGTGGTAAAATCGCCCAAAGGAAAGGCATCCGACCAGAAAACGCTGAGACCAAAAGCAGCCAAGCAAGGAACGGTAGCATCCATAACATGCCGAGCAGATAGTGACCCAAAAACGCAAACCAAGTCGTTATCATRTAGCCYARSGGCAACATCTCWAGYGCGGGRCCRCCCTGGAACAAGACAACAATTGTCATAAAGATAGCGACAGCTAACTGTGCAGCAATTATGACGGCCAAGAAGACAAGCGGCGCGACGAAGATCGGAACGAAAAGCTTAACCAAGACTTCCTGCCAATCAGCAATCGGCATTGACTTCCAGAACAGGATCGACCGGTCGCGACGTTCTTCATAGAGAGAGCCAAGCAGTGAGAAGAAAATCACAAAAGGTAGAGCAACCCATGGAAGAGACGTGGTAAACCAGTACATCATGGTTATGGCCAGTGGTAACTCTTCAGGTTTCTTGCCCTGCATGAGGCTAATAGCATCACCGACGTTTCCAATACCTTCTTTTTCCATACCATCAAAATGGATGACATTTCCAAAGCCGATTGCAGAGAAGATCAAAAAGGCCAGTGCAATAGCTGACAAGATCAAAGGTACACGGATATATCCGTTTTTGCCTTCCAATATCTCGCGTTTTACGAGGGCTTTATAGATATTCATTGCCCTTCTCCCGTCATGGTCGCCACGAATATATCAGCAAGCCCAAGGCGGCGCGTTTCGCCCAATTTGGCCAGTGTTTCGCGGTCTACGTTTTTATATACGCACGTGGATTTACCGAAGCTGACGCCCTTTTTAATGGGCTTAAGTGCCATTGCTTCGTCTTCTTTGCCTTTATCAACCATCACCTCAATGAATTGCTGTGTCAGCTCTTCCATATCGCTTTCAAGAACGATCTCACCGTCTTTGATGAACATCACATCAGTCAGGATGTTTTCGATCTCTTCCACCTGGTGGGTGGTGATCACGATAGTGCGTTCTTCGTCGAAATACTCTTCCAGCAGGCTTTGGTAAAACTGCTTACGGAAGATAATATCAAGGCCAAGTGTTGGTTCGTCGAGCACAAGAAGCTTTGCTTCGATGGACATAACCACAGCCAAATGCAGCTGCACTGTCATACCTTTTGAAAGCGCCCGTACTTTACGGTTTTGCGGCACATTAGTGCGGTCCAGAAATGTCATCGCTTTCTTGCGATCAAACTTCGGGTGCACTTCTTCCACAAAATCAAGAACTTCGCTTACTTTCATCCATTTTGGCAAAGTAGCGATATCTGCGATGAAACAAACATCTTGCATCAAAGCATCGCGTTCTGTTGCTGGRTTRTGGCCRWGAACTTTCAGKTCACCTTCATARGTGGTGAGCCCWAGMACGGCATTCARCAAYGTTGTTTTACCRGCMCCGTTTGCACCRATCACACCGATGATACGTCCGAGCGGCATTTTGAAATCTACRTKTTTAAGMGCGTGGAAATCTCCAAAMSTCTTASCRAGCCCTTTGGCTTCTACTACAWATTCWGTCATGGCACGGGCTCCTAATTMGAGAGGCCGCTTTTAAGCAGCTCTTCTGTGTTAAGACCCARGCGGCGGATAGTTTCCAGCACRCGYGGCCATTCTWYTKTGATRAAACGCTCACGTTCAGCTTCAATAAGCTTGCCGCGAGCTCCTTCGAGCACGAACATTCCCAGTCCGCGTCGTTTTTCGACTAAACCATCCATAACCAGCTCCTGATAGGCTTTTGATGCAGTAAGRGGATTAATTTGTAAATCCACAGCGACACTTCGWACAGAAGGAAGCGCTTCGCCTTCGACGAGCGCYCCWTCCATAATGGCCGTTACTACCTTATCCTTCAGCTGGCGATAGATTGGTGAATTGTCTGTCCAATCCGGCGTCATAATTCCTCCCTCCCTTTATGCTGTAGCAGCAAAAAGGCTGTTATTGTTATTGGCGCTCGGAGCCACGAACTGCCCTGAAGCAATCTGTTGGTCCGTAAACCGTGCTAGACGGCGACTATGCCGAATTGACCTTCGTAAGTTTTGGTAAGAGCGGGTATTCATTTTTATTCTCCTCGCTATCCCCTTTACGGGGCCCCCGTTTGCCGGGGTGTTATTGTGACTGTCGTGGTTCGTTTTTTGTTTTTATAGTCGTTCTTTTTATTATAGGGGGGAAACCATTTTACTGGTCTCCCCTAGGTAGTCCTCGCTGTAACGGCCCATTTTCGGGCTCTTTTATCTGCTGTCGGTACCCGAGCCGGTTTTTACCGTGTCTCGTTACCAGCCTAATCCTCGCATCGCCTATGGACTTTATAGCCTCTTTTGGCGTTGCTCATTTTTTGCTTTGCTTCATCTGGCCCTCTTGGTGGGGCTCTTGGTTTGAAGGGCTGCGCTGTATGAGCGTGTTATTGTGCCGGTGTGTTAGTTATGTAGTACACCACATGGGTACTGACAAGCCCTATTTGCAAAATTCTTCAAATAAATAGATAACACGCTGTTTTAACTCATATTTAAATTTTATGGGATTTTGAGCGGCCTGACCACAGGTGTACTACAATGCAGCAAAACGGCACTTTTTCGACGAATCGCACACACTAGCGACGCACCTAATTCAGCAAAGAAGGCTAAATCGGCACCTTAAATCACTGGAAACAAGCAAKATCTARGGCCTCTCGCCCTTATTTTCGGTACCGGAGCATCTCGCGGGTTATTTGTGAAGTTTTAGAAACACCGAGCAATTTCATGTCGCGCTCGATTTCAGTGCGCATATTATGAAGGGCGCGCTCCACCCCTGGCTGTCCCGCCGCCGCCAGTGCATATAAATACATACGCCCACCCGACACGGCCTTGGCACCAGCCGCCAACGCTTTAAGCACATGTGTGCCACGTCGCACTCCGCCGTCGAGAATAATATCAATCTGATCCCCCACAGCATCTGCGATCTCAGCCACCTGATCAAATGGCGAGCGTGAGCCATCAAGCTGCCGGCCACCGTGGTTCGAAACCATTATGGCCGTGGCTCCTATTTCGACCGCACGCTTGGCATCACCTACACTCATGATGCCCTTCAGGCAAAACTGGCCATTCCATTTAGCGCGCAGCCTTTCTGCATCATCCCAGTTCATCGACTGGTCCAGCATGCTGGAGAAATATTCGCCCATGGTGACAGAAACGTTTGAGCCTTCTTGCACGTGATCTTTCAGCTCAGCGAGCTCGAATCCTTCCCGCAGGAAATAATTGAGCGCCCAAGAGGGATGTGCTGCGAAACTTAAAAGGCTACGCAAGGTCAAGCGTGGAGGTGAGGTAAAGCCTGTATGCAGGTCGCGTTCCCGGTTACCGCCCGTAATGGTATCCACCGTTAGCGTCAGTATATCAAAGCTCGCTGCTTTGGCACGTTCCAACATCACATCATTCAGGCCACGGTCTTTATGGAAATAGAACTGAAACATCTTAGGTGTTTTAGTAAGCGCACCAATTTCAGCAAGGCTCACAGTACTAAGGGACGATACACCGAAGAGCGTACCGAATTTCTCAGCCGCCTTTGCCACACCGCGTTCACCGTCATGGTGGAAAAGCCGCTGTAATGCTGTCGGCGAACAGAAAATCGGCATATCGAGCTTTTGCCCCATCACGTTCACTGACATATCCACGCTTTCSACACCCGCCAGCACGTTCGGCACCAGGTCGCAGTCATCGAATGCAGAACTATTACGCCTATAGGTAATCTCATCGTCGGCAGCACCGTCGATATAATGGAATATAGGCCCCGGCAGCCGCTGTTTCGCGAGCAAACGCATATCTTCGACATTGTGACAATTCTTAAGGCGACGAAACATAGCAGACCCTTAGGTTATTCTTCCCTACACTATGTAGTCCCAGCCATTGCCGCAGCAAACAAAATTTATCAAAGGCATGCTGCGCTATCTACTCTGGCAGCACTTAGTCGCTACGCTCAGGGTTCCAGTCTGGCGGCTTCACTAGCGATTTCACCTTATTCGCAAATCCATTTGCCGCCGAAAAGCGCCTAGCGAACCAATGAAAACCGCCGAAAAACACCTTTATCGGGTTCACGCTGCCTATAGGCTCAGTTAAGCCGTAGATTACTTTTTCTTCTTCCTTAGTGAAAGTACCGAACATGCGGTCCCATATAATGAATATGCCGCCGTAATTTTTATCCAGATAGCGCTGGTTGGAACCGTGGTGCACCCTGTGATGTGACGGCGTGTTCATTACGGCCTCGATCGGGCGCGGTAATTTGCCAATGGTTTCTGTGTGCAGCGCCGTCTGGTACAGCTGCACCACTATCTCGGCAAAGAACACAACAAAAGGGTGAAAGCCCATCATTACTAGCGGTAGGTAGAAGAAGATCGGGAACACGCTATCCAGCGGCCCAAACCTGTAGGCGACGGAGATATTGAAGTACGGTGAACTATGATGTACGGCGTGTGTTGCCCAACCCACAGCCACCCGGTGTGTGCTGGAATATTCCTCAAGTGGTCATTGGTACTTGTTAGCTGAGCATAGTTTTGACGTAGTACCG
>JAESRJ010000166.1 GCA_016764715.1 Kordiimonadaceae bacterium
CGGCTACCGCGGTTGGAAGAAAGGCGAAATGCCCGACCCGCAGCGTGTGCTTGATCAAAAACACGCCTTCACGCTTGCTTTGAAAGCGGGCGTTGTTATGTGCGCGGGTTCTGACGTTGGTGTGTTTGATCACGGCGATAATGCATGGGAGCTGGAATTGATGGTCGAATACGGCATGGCCCCCATAGACGTGCTGAAAAGCGCCACGTCTGTGAACGCCAAATTACTCCATCTGGAAAACCAGATCGGGCAAGTGAAAGCAGGCTATTTGGCGGAACTTATCGCGGTGAAGGGTAGCCCGTTTGACAACATTATTACTCTCCGAAAACCTACCTTTGTACTGCAAGGCGAAACCGTGATAGTGAAACAATAAATTTGGCTGGATTAGTGTAGAAAAGTATTATGACCAAAAATAGCGGGTTAACGCTCGAAATTTATAAACGAATTGACGCGCTTCTTGAGCAGCCGCAGTCTCCCGGCAATCTAAATATGCTACTGCGTTTGCTTGCGAAATGGCGCAGCGCTGTTGTCCAGAACACGCTTATTAAGCGTGACGGTATCAGGGTCATATCTGGCGTTTTCGAAGGCATGGAGTTTATTGAAAAGTCATCAGAGGGTTGCCATGTGCCAAAACTCATTGGCTGTTACGAGCAGCCGTTACAACCTTATATTGAAGCCGCTATAAAAAAAGCCCACCCGGTCGTTATCAATATTGGTTGTGCAGAAGGCTATTACGCAGTTGGTTTGGCCCGTAGAATGCCTAATGCTAAGATTTACGCATATGATATTGATGCAAATGGTCGTGAAACCTGCGCAAATTTAGCAGAAAAAAATGGCGTAAGTGATCAAGTTGTAATTGGCGAATTATTCACACCCGCAGATTTTTCAGAGTTTGAAAATCAGAATGCGCTGGTGATATGCGATATTGAAGGCGCTGAAAAAGCAATGCTAGACCCAGTGGCAGCGCCAGCTTTGAAAACCATGGATATTATTGTCGAATGCCACGAAGAATTTGTGCCCGGCATAACAAACCTGCTTAAGGAACGGTTCAAACAGAGCCATGACATCGCGCATATAACGGATATTGGACACCGTCAGATTGAAAACCCTAAGTGGCTTGAGACACTGGGGCACATGGACCAACTGATCGCCTCTTGGGAATGGCGTGGCGGGCCAACTCCGTGGTTGGCGCTTACGCAAAAAAAGCCAAACAGGCAGGGCAAAAACTGAAAGGTAGGGTACCAGCGTGCTGCTTGATACACCTCTCTGCGATTATGGCTGGAATGCGCTGGATTTCACTTTGGCTGACCCGGACGGTACACAGTTTACCATGACAGATCACTTGGGTGACAAGGGCTTGTTGATCGCTTTTATTTGCAACCACTGTCCTTATGTAAAAGCCATCGGGGACCGCTTGGCTGAAGACGCTCGGGCGTTGCAGGCTGAGGGCATAAATGTACTAGCAATTATGTCAAATGATTATGCAGGGGTGCCTGCAGACAGTCCCGAAAAAATGAAACTGTTTGCCGCAAAACACGGCTTTACCTTTCCGTATCTRSTGGACGAAAYGCAAGCCGTGGGAAAAGCCTACGGGGCCGTATGCACCCCCGATTTTTTCGGATTTAATAGGGAGGGTGCGCTTCAGTACCGCGGTCGCTTGGATAGCGCTGGAATGAATGACGGGCATGGCCGGGTACCCGAATTGCTCAACGCTATGCGCCAAATTGCTGAGACAGGCACCGGCCCCAAAGAACAAACCCCCAGTATGGGATGCTCGATAAAATGGCGCTAAAACACGGACTATCATGAGCGCGTACGCCGTTTTATTCACCGTACGCCAAAGGGCCTACTCGTAGGCAACAAGCAAAAGCCGGATCAATTAATCCCGGCGGCTGGCTATGTCTTCCAGCATGCGGCGGGTGTTACGGTCACGCACCACGAAAAGGGCATGAGCTGCGAGCACCAGCCAAATGACAGTGCCTGCGCCAAATATCCACAAAAAGAACGCCAGCGCCCAAAAACAACCACTAAGGAATGCCTGAATGGGTTTGCCGCACAGCAGGAGGGCAAGCGGCGGGGCGATGATGGCGAATAAGTAAAGCATTATAGCAGACCTATAGTTGGGTTACGAATACCCGCGCGACACGCGGCCTAGTTTAAGGCTGCACAGATGGTTAATCAGGCAGGTCTTCTTCCAATACGCAGATGCTGAGCGAGAAGGATACTTCGCCTTCATCTTCATCTCGGTAAACTACGCCCAGAAACTCGCCGTCCACCATCAGTTCAACACTGTCTTTAGCCTGGGGGCGCTGCACAAGCTTAATGCCGTCATGATCAAATTTTCCCTGCAGGTATTTTTGCAGGCGTACAACATCGGTTTGTTTCACTGTGCGGCTCCTTGGTGACAGTCGAAACAGCTGTTTAGCGCGAAATAAAGGAAACTACCAGCCCTTTGCAAGCAAACATAAGCGCAAATTTTTCAGCGCTTATGGATTGTAAACTATTTTGCTGCTAATATAGCCAATTCCGGGGGTCGTGCGGGCACACTTTGCGTGGTAGATTGTATATGGAAGACGGCGGCAAAAGCGACGTTGCATATTCGGAAGAAGACGAACTGGCAGACCAGTTTGTAGAGTGGACCCAAGAAGCGCTTGTTGAAATGCGGCAACTGGTCGACGCGTTGGGATCTACGATCACGCGTGATATGACCAGCATGAATAAACTCTATGATCTTTCCCATAACATTAAAGGCCTGGGGGCCAGCTTTGATTTTGAGCTGATGACATCAATCGGGGCGTCTCTATGCGGATATCTTAAAAAGCTGAAAGGCASCGATTCTGTTAGTCGACGGGCCATCGAAGCTCACGCACGGGCCTTTGAGGTTGTACTCGGYCACAAAATTACAGGTGATGGCGGTGACCAAGGCGATGCGCTGAAACTAAGACTTCAGGCAATTATTCACGAAGAATCTATTGCGTAATCGTTCCCTTTTTGTTCTTTATTCTTGATTGTTTCACCATAAAATGCAACCACTCTCTGCTGCTTGTGTAAAGAGGGAATTGTGCATGACTTCAACGGCAATGATCACTTGTGGCGCTGAGAGGTTGCTTATAGATCTTGGCTATGCACCGCTTAGAGAAATTACGCTTACAAATGGCCGACGCGTCGATCTGGTTGGTTTAAACAGCAAGGGCGATATTGCTGTCGTTGAGGTAAAGTCTGGGCTTGCTGATTTTCGTAGTGATAACAAATGGCAGGACTATCTGATTTATTGCAATAGCTTTTACTTTGCCGTGGATCAGAATTTTCCACTGGGTTTGTTGAACGACCAAGCCAGCTTGCCGGAAGTAACGGGTATTATCATTGCGGACAAATACGGCGGCGATGTTGTTCGCCAACCCTGTGCCAGGAAAGTAAATGCTGCACGAGCGCGTAAAATGGTTCAGAAAATGGCACGGACTGGGGCCTTAAGGTTGGCAGAACAGGCTCTTAGATGAGCGGGATTGCCGTCTCGGAACCGCGTTRCGCCGNAAACGTTCCACTGGCAGGGCATTAGGTGTCTGGAGAATGATGCTTTCTTGAGGCATAAAGCATCGTCACCATTGCCCGGCGGCATTGTAACTGGCGGCATAGTATCTGAACGACGGCAGCTATATCGGCTGGGCCATGTACCRGCGTTAGCTTATTCGTCAGYAGGTTTATCCATATAGTGTGCCCAGCGTGCGCGGCCGCCTTTGTTTTCTAGTATGTTTTGCAAGGCTGCCACTGTGCGCCGCTCAAATATTYTCCCCGCGTCGGATTGCAATATATCTGCAGATTTATCAAAGCCCAAACCGTCGCGATGTGCGCGCGCTGATACCATGCCAACAAAGGCGTTGGCCACGGCCAGTATGCGCGCGCCTTGCTCTATCGCTTCGCCCTTCAGCCCGTCTGGGCCACCACTACCGTCCCAATGTTCGTGCATCTGGGCTAGTGTCTCATTCACGGGGCCTTTGAAATTCAGACCTGAAATGAGCTGGGTGCCTTTATGCATGCTGTCGCGCACCATCGAAAGCTCGTCGCTTGTAAGCGGCGATTGTTTAGTAAGCGTGTCGATGGGCACGAAAATCTTGCCGAGGTTCACTAGTTGACCCGCGACCGTAATGCTATCGGTCAGGGCTTCATCCAAATCGAGTTCGCCAGCGAGCGCCGTCGCCACATCTGCGACACGGGCACTGTGATGCTTACTCCACGGATCGCGGGCATCAATAATCTCTGTAAGTGTGCTGACCAACTGTTTGAAAAGGGACTCTGATTGCTCTTGGGCGTCAACAAGCTCAGAAATGTCCTGCATAATCAGGAGTGACTGAGCAGAACTGTTGCCGCCTGCACGAAGGGGCAAAGTTTCTACCTGATAAGTACGCTCTGCATCACCTTTGCCGAAGTTTATACGGTCAAGCCCTGGGGTGCCTTTCGCGGCTTCTTTAACACGMGTGCGAAGCAAGTCTGCGAGCTCACCAGTGAAAGCATTGTCTAAGCGACGATCCATAAGTTCAGCACAGCCTATGCCGGTGATAGCGGCAAGCTTTTGGTTAACAAATCGGGCCGTCATATCTTCGTCAAGCGCTGCGATCGCTGTTCGCTGACCATCACATACAGACTGGACAAATCTGTAGAGCGCTTCTTTTTGCTCTGAAAGCGTGGCCTTTTCCCTATAGGAAATTTCCAGTTTGCGAGAAACGCCGTGCCGCCACACCAAAACCAGTGCAGCAAGAACAGCAAGGCCTGCAAGAGATAAAATTAGAATGAGGCTGTTTCTACGATCATTGATGGCAGTTAAGGCTTCAATTGCTGTAATCGACCGAACAAGTATCCAAGGCACTGGAGCAGACAGTTCCTTGCCTGTTACAAGGACATCCGTCCCCGCATAATTGGGGTGTTGGCCAAATCCATCTGGATTATTGAGGGCGAAAGTCGCTGCGTCGTTACGGCGGGCAACGCCAATGCGGCCGCCTTCTGCAAGGGGTGTTACAGCTGTAATTAGGTCATCGCTGCCCGGTACTATGATATAGGTCTCAGCGGTTTTGCTATCGTCGCCTGGCTGGTCGAGCGTCGCTAAAAAATCACCGTCCAATGGGCGTGCCCCAATTACCCATGTTTCAGAAGTTTTGTCGCCGCTTGCATCGGCCCCGTTAATCCGTGCGCCAAAAAGAACCAGCGGCGTTTTGTCGCCGAGCTGCGGCCCCAACGCGATAAAACTATTACGTGCCAATAGTCCCCATTCGCCGCTTTGCAATAGAGGCATGCCGCTCGACATTACCATAGCCAAGCCGTCGCCTCTGACAACCGCAAGTCCYGCGCGCTGAGGCCGTTTTACATTCGCTGCGACCGTATCTATCGCCGTTTTCTCGTGGAAGCCGGACCGCTCTGCTTCAGCCGAGAGCAAGCTAAAAATAWACCCGCGTTGTGCTTCGCTGGTGGCCGGGTCATCACTACCGGCTACTTCTGTCGCATAGAGCTGGATCGACGCGTCTGCGGCTAAGGTTTCGACAACTAACAAGTGCYGGTTCAGCCATTTGGAGACATCTGCGGCTCGGCTATCAGCGATCAAGTTTAATCGGGACTCCCAGTTCGCCATGTCTTGGGCTGCTTGGGTGCTGGCAAAGCGCATGATTAGCCACATACCAACGGCGAGAATGACAAGAACGGCGATACCAACGCGTAAAATGGGACCGCTGGTGTTGGTTTCGCTTTGCATCTTTRCTTCCTCTGATTACAGACTGATCTGTGATACTATCGTGTTTGACTTGTCGGTTGCTTTTGTTCACAACATTTATTGAACAGAGGCCACTTCTATACCATACGGAGAGTATGGTGGTATATAAAACACTTGGGCTCAATTTTATTCGTACTGAGGATTCATGTTTCCTAATAGTAGCTTACAATTTATAATCCTTGTTAGCGTGCTTTCAGTAAATACCCCTGCACACGCAGAAACTGTTGCGCCATCGTCTCTGCAAACGGTAGCGGATGAGGGTGTCGAAACAGTTAAAATCAAGATGAAACCGATAAAGCTACTGGGCAGTAGTGAGATCCGCTCAAGAAGCACTAAATCTTTTGCCAAATGGGCAGAGATGTGGCGGCGGCATAATCTCCCGCGTAGTGAACAAGCAATTCTTGCGCAGCCCCACTCTGGCCAGCTACTGGCCTGTTCGCGAAAGAACGCTGCAAAATGCGGCAGGGAAGCTTGGGACAGTTTTATCGAAAGCCAGCGGGGTGTAGATTTTTCAGAGATGCTGCGGGCTGTGAATATTTATATGAATCGCTCCCGGTATATTGTCGACCCTGTGAACTGGGGCATCCCTGACTATTGGGAAACGCCGGATGAGTTTTTCCTCAGAAACGGTGATTGTGAAGATTATGCGATCAGCAAATACGTGACATTAAAGCGGTTGGGCGTTGACCCAGCAACTATGCGCTTAGTTATTTTACAAGACGAAAACTTACGAGTCGCGCACGCTGTATTGGCAGTGTATGTTGACGGTGAATATATGATCTTGGATAATCAAGTGAATATGGTGATATCAGATACTAAAATTCGGCATTACCGACCGGTTTACTCTATTAACGAAACTGGCTGGTGGTTGCATCATAGGCGTCGCTTTACGAGGCCGGGAAATTGATGGTACCTGGTTGCAAGTAATCCGAAAATTGTGTTTACACTGTTCTTTAATTAAGGCCGAGTAATCTTTAGAGTGAATAAGTGCCTGATGGCACTAAGATTATCGTTTGCGGGTGCTTCACTATGCCGAAAAATATTAAAGCGGTAGATGAAATGATCGATTATGCGCGTCAGTTACGGCGGCATACGTCCGGTCGACGCTCGATCCATGTCCGCATTTCGAGGCTTGAAAAACACTATCAAGATCAACATTATCGCCGTTTCGTAGCCTCTGCTTTGCGGCCTTTGATTACTAACTTTGGCGCCACAATGTTCGCGCTGCCAAATCATGACATTGTGCTCATAGTGAAAGATGCAGCTGTTGATACAATTGATACGCTAATCAATCATGCGAGAAGAAAATTCAGGGACTCCGAACTGATGCGCGGCCTTGATCCTGTGCAAGGGATTAGCGACGCTTTTGTGGAATGGTTCGATTTAGAAGAAGATTATCAAGGATATCTTGAGCATATTCAGGATTTTGGGGCATTTTTGGCTGGTGATACGACGGAGTATGCCGCACCTTCTCCAGCTGCGTCTGTAGCGAGCGAGAGTGCCGCTGTTCCTTCGCCAGACGTAGAACCGATGAGCCCACAAGCAGTGAGGCCGGTAGCAGCAAAGCAACCGGACGCTGCCGCGAACGAAAATGTTCCAGGCCGGGCCGCAGTTATCCCCTTGCTTGGAAAAACTGACCGCATATTTGATCCGGAATTACTTGTTTCTCTTACCAATGCACTGCAAACGGTTGATATTACCGGGATGATCAGAAAACAGCAGGTGATGGCCATTCTTAGCAATGAACCTGCCCTRCCTATTATGATGCACCGCTATATGCCTCGCTCCGTTGTTTTTGAAGCCCTGTTCGAAGCYAAGGTTACTGAAAGCAATAAATGGCTTGAAGGCTACTTATCCGATTATCTGGCGAATAAAATCTTGTTTGCAGTACCAAACATGGAGAACGATRCGTCTATTGCTTCTAGCTTGCGCGTCACGGTTGATAGTGTTTGCAGTCCTGGTTTTGATCTATTTGACAAGGCCTTGGGGAGAAAAGCGCGGTCTTCAATTATATTAGATTTTAGTGTGCTGGACGGCATGCTTAAYCTTGGCCGATACGACGTKGCACACGAGAARATTAGCCGACTAGGGTACCGCGTCATGATTTCAGACTTGGATCCGCGCGCTTTGGTTTGGCTGAATTACGAAAATTTTAGCGCCGACTTTTTAAAACTGAAAGTGCCAGCAGAGCCTGCGCACGTCTGGCTAACTCCAAGCTGGGAAAAAATATTACAGGAGCAAGTGCAACGCTTTGGTCTGGCGCGGGTAATTTTAGATGGCTGTGATCAGCCTGAAGACATAGAAATTGGGCAGCGCCTGGGTATCACTTTGTTTMAGGGCGAAGCSGTATCGCCCTATACAAACTAGTGAAATACAAACTAGTAAATTCGATATTCTAGATTTCTTATTGAGGCGACCTTTTTGCCAAAATACGCTGCAGCGTGCGCCTATGCATGTTAAGCCGCCGTGCAGTTTCAGAAACATTTCTGTCGCACAGCTCAAAAATACGTTGAATGTGTTCCCATTTAACCCGGTCAGCAGACATGGGGTTTTCTGGSGGCGGCGGTGTTGCTCCCTCCAAGGTTAGTAGAGTGTTGGCGATCTCGTCGGGGTCGGCGGGTTTGGCAAGAAAATCTACGGCACCCGCTTTCACGGCTGCGACGGCACTGGCAATGTTGCCGTAGCCGGTTAGAATTACGATGCGCATATCCGGGCGAAGTTGGCGCAGGACCGGTACAAGTTCTAGGCCGTTTCCGTCTTCAAGCTTCATGTCCAGCACAGCATATTGCGGCATATTATCTGCGGCCATCGCGGCACCTTCTGCAATGCCTTCAGCGGCAAAAACGGTAAACCCCTTACGGGTCATGCTCAAGGTAAGGCGGTTGCGAAAAGCAGTATCATCTTCAACGATTAAGAGCCGACGTTCGTCTTGTGTAGATGTGATATCTGTCATGATTTTCATTCCTTTATCGGGTATCAACCAATTTATCCAAAAGCGTTTTTCGAGACCAAATCATTGTGACAATAGCGCCGCCTTTTGTTGCATTTTCGTAGCTTAAACTTGCGCCAGTTCTTTCAAGCAATGTCTTGGAAATAAACAGCCCAAGCCCCAGCCCTCCATCTTCACCAGGGGTGGGTTGACGCGTGGTAACATAGGGCTCGCCCAGTTTCTTGATGACGGCTGGATCGAACCCTGGGCCGTCGTCAGAAATAGATATGCTTAAGGTATCCTCTAACCACTGAACTTTTACATCTACATAGGATAAGGAAAACCCAACGGCATTTTCGATGATGTTACGGAAGGCATGCATCAATTCAGGTGACCGGCGGATATCGTGGCCGTTTTCGCCACTTGTTGTGTAGCGCACCTGCGCACCGCGTTGCTCGTGGGGGCTGCCGGCTTCTCTTAAAATGGCTTCTACCTGCATACTGGTGAAATGGTTGCTGTTGCCAGGTTGGCGCTGTTCGCGCAGGTCGGCCAATATTGCACGGCACCGGCTAGTTTGCTCGACAATCAGCGCGAGGTCAGTCCGCGTATGTTCGTCCCCTTCCCAGGTTTCTAGTAGTTCCTTCGAGGCTAGAAGAATAGTGCCTAGGGGTGTGCCTAGTTCGTGGGCTGCAGCCGCGGCTAGTGTCCCTAGGGCAGCTAATCGTTGTTCGTGGGCTAGGGCTGCCTGAGTGGCAACCAGGGCGCGAGACCTCTCGCGACCTTCGCGACCAAGCCGCGCCATATAGAGTGTTAGGAAAACCAGTGTGAAACAGAGGCTGATCCAGATGCCTACTTTGATCAAAGCGTTGAGCTCTGGCGGTGGGCCGTTCCAAGGCAAGGGAAACGGCGTGAAAGCAAGCGTCGTTACCAGYGATACYGACGCGAAAATTAGCCATTTGGTGCTACTGCGCCCTAGAATGGATGCGGAAACACTGGCTGGTGCCAGCATCAATACGGCAAAGGGATTGGCAAGGCCCCCGGTGAGAAAGAGCATTGCGGCCAGATGGGCTAGATCAAACGTTAAGTGGGCCGCTGACTGGGTTTCGTTTAGCTGGGTATTGCTATCTGCGCGTAGGGTGAACCAGAGATTTGGCAAAACCAGTACTAAAAGTGTCGGTAATGTAAAATTTAGTTGAACATTGAACCCAAGTAAAAAGTGAACGCCGAGCAGAGCCACAAGTTGCCCAGATATCCCAAGCCAACGGATGATGACAAGCGTTCCAAGCCGAACGCCGAACGCCCTCCGAAGTAGCGGATCAATGGGGAGTATGTCGTGTGGCTTTTCGGTCATGCCCTAGATTTAAGCCTTAAACAGCCCTGTTTAAAGGGCAGAACCAGTTAGCGAGGCTAAATGTCGCACTCCCCCGGCCGGAAATTAAACAGTGAGGCCCTAGATTACGGTGTCAATGTATCAAAAACCGAATGTCACCTTGAAAAGCTGCGCTTTTAGTAGGTGGCACCGGCATCCTGAAGCATTTTTACAAACCGGCGACTACGGGAAAGCTTTGCATGTTCAAGGGCAGTCTTGCCGGTTAAGTCTTGAACGTTAGGGTCTGCGCCTGCGGCAAGGAGAATTTTCACGGCTCTCAGTTTCCGGTTTTTTACGGCCTTTAAGAGCGGTGTCTCTTGGCTGATGTCCGCTCTGTTTGGATCGGCGCCGTGTGCGAGCAATAGCTTTATCATGATAGTGTCACCAGCGATTGCGCGCTGCATCARGGCGGTAGTGCCGCGTCKGCGATGAGCATAATTTGCGTCGGCGCCATTTTCGAGCARCAGTTTAACAATTTCCAGATCACCCTTATTAGCGGCGATCAAAATAGCCGGTTCGCCGGATGTCTTCTTGCGCGTATCTGGTGAAACGCCCCTTTGCAAAAGCGATATTAACTTATCGACGTCCTGAGTTTCAACGGCGCGAAGAAGGTCATATTGCGGCCCAGCCTTTGCGCCAGTGGAAACGACGCCCAGCATGATTATAATCAAGACTGCGACAAAAGGACTAGTAAACAGTTTCATGGTAACTCCGCTATAAATGCAAATGGGGCCGCGAGGGTGATCGTGTTCTTTGATCATTGCCCGTGACATGGTTGGTACATATTTCTATAAGTGCGRCCTGATCACAAGCCCAATTTAACAAATGTCGTCTGGCAGGCGATCAATTTTTGGAGATATTGCATGAAAACCGTCAGACTGGTCGCTTGGATCGCTGTTTTTTTGTTCGCTGGTTGGTATGGGTATCAATATGTCTTGCTTGAAAAGCCAGATGCTTCTAGCGATCAGAGCGCGTTGCCGGGCGGGGCTTACACGCTTACCGCACACACCGGCAGTAAAGTTTCAAATACGGATTTTCTCGGAAAATATACGTTGGTTTACTTTGGGTATAGCTACTGCCCCGATGTTTGCCGGATCGAGCTGCATAAATTGACAACGGCGCTCGAACTGATGGAAAAAGCTGGATATGATACAAGTATAATTCAACCTTTGTTCATATCTATTGATCCAGAACGAGATACGGTTGCGGAGCTAGCTGACTATGTTCTTGACTATCACCCTAGCCTGATCGCTTTAACAGGCACAGTGGAAGAGATAGATGCGGTTGGAAAACAGTACCGTATCTACTATAAAAAGCGCATACAAGAAGGTGTAGATGGCTATCTGATGGATCACCAGTCTTATATATTTGTGATGGATCAAGACGGAATTTACGAGCGTTTATTCACGGGCGTTGATACACCGCAAGATATTATGGACGCCTTTCTACCAGTCTTGAAAAAGCTGTAGTTTTAAACTCGAGCGATAGGGAATATTTACGTACATGACGCCGTTTTGGAAAGAAAAATCCTTAGCAGAAATGGACCAAGATGAATGGGAATCGCTTTGTGACGGGTGCGGAAAATGTTGTCTGCACAAACTCGAAGACGAAGACACTGGCGAAATTCACCATACTGATGTGGCTTGTCGTTTCCTAGATCCAGAGACAATACAGTGCGGTAAATACATGACGCGGCAGCGTTATGTAGGAAACTGTGTGGTGATGACCGCAGATTTACTTGATCAATTGCCTTGGATGCCCAGCACCTGTGCCTATCGTTTGCTTTACGAAGGCAAACCGCTTTTTGATTGGCACCCCCTTGTAAGCGGGACCGCTTCCAGCGTTCATGACGCCGGGCAATCGGTGAAAGGCCGTGCGGTGGACGAACGTGTGGCTGGCGATTTTGAAGATCATTTGGTAGATTGGCCGGCCTAAGGCTATGCTGGCTCCGTCAAGGCGTATTTGAAGATTGAAATATAAAAGGTCTCTTTTCTTGGGAAGTGAGTTTCGCGTAAATCTAGGTGGTGACGAGGTTCCTGTTTTGGTACGCAGAAACGCACGGGCCAAACGCCTAACGCTGCGCGTGGACAGGKCTACYGGCGARATTAAACTTACYTTGCCRCTTTTTGTTCGTTCCTCCGCCGCTGAACGTTTTCTAGCAAACCATACGGACTGGATTAAACGGGAGCGAGCCGCTATTGAGCCGCGCGCAATTATTACGAATGGTTCTTTTATTCCCTATCTYGGCACTCTTCACCGGGTGGTCTTTTCTGATGTTAGCCCGCGGCAAATCCAGGTGGCGGATGGACTTATCATCGTGGGCGGGCCTGCGGATGTTGCGGGAAAACGCTTTGAGAACTGGTTAAGGGCAGAAGCAAAGAAACTATTGGCGGAGCGAGTAGAATACCATGCCCRTAAACTGGGCGTKTCTTAYGGCMGGATTAGCATYGGTGATATGAAAAGCCGCTGGGGYAGYTGTTCTTCGACCGGCGGGTTGCGSTTTAGTTGGCGGCTGCTTATGGCRCCGTATGAGGTAATGGATTATGTCGCAGCGCATGAGGTGGCCCACCTGCGTGAGATGAACCACTCAGACCGTTTTTGGGCAGCTGTAGCTGAAACCATTCCCGATTATAAAAAGCGRAGAAAATGGCTAAAAACAGAGGGAAACAAGCTGTTTTCTATTCGTYTCTAGGGTTTTCAAGTGGTTGAGGCGTAGGATTTTTCTTCCAATACCACTGAGCCAAGTAACAGGCTGATTTCGCGTTTCAAACGGGCCCGTTCATCGTTCAATTCGTATACGGACCGAGCCAAATTGATAAAGGCACGCTCAAATTTCCCCTGAGCCTCTTGCTCGCGAATGTCATCTTCCACGTTCCACAGTTGTTGATTTATGTGTTTCAATTCGCCCGTCAGCGTTTCTAGCTCTTCGGTCTGGCGGACATGTTGATTTTTGACGTCGCATAAAAGCTGAAGTTCATGCCGCACGTTCTCGAGTTTGGCGAGGTCAGTAATCTTGACTGCCTTAATCTCTAAAATCGTCATTTTGTCGATCAATTCGCCGACTGAAACGGGTATCATAATCATGGTGCGGTTCTCATCTGTGTAGCCATAACTTCTTGTCGCTTGAATAGACAGTCAGGCCATAATTAGCGAGCCTTTTAACAAAGCTGATATGCGGTACTTCGGCGGATGTGCCGGCCTCGGGTAATACCCCCATTTATAGGGGACACGATAAGTAGAACTGTTTTAAGCAGCTATGGGCATGCCCATAGCTAATTTCTGTTTTGGCGTTATGCCGCCGATCGCCATATTGGGGCGGTCGTTGTTGTAAGTCCAGAGCCACGCTGTTGCAGCCCGCTGAACCTCGCCAATTGTTTCAAAGATATACTGGTTCAACCAATCATACCTGACGGTGCGATTGAAGCGCTCCACATAAGCATTCTGTTGCGGGTTGCCCGGTTGGATAAACTGCAATGTAATGCCATGCTTTTCAGCCCATGCCGCCAGCAAATGGCTGACATATTCAGGGCCATTGTCTGACCGTATGACTTTGGGTTTGCCGCGCCATTCGATGATCTGGTCCAACGACCGAATAACACGGCCAGCAGGCAGGGAGAAGTCAATCTCGATGGTCAGGCCTTCCCGGTTAAAATCATCGATGACATTGAAAGCTCGGAAGCTGCGGCCATCAGACAGCTGGTCATGCATGAAGTCCATGCTCCAGGTTTGATTAGCAGCCTCTGGAACGGCCAGTGGCTCAGGCTTCTCCCTATACAGCCGCTTCTTCGGCTTAATGCGCAAGTTCAGCTCCAGCTCACAGTAGATGCGGTACACACGCTTGTGGTTCCATCTGAAGCCCTTCACGTTCCGCAGATACAGAAAGCACAGCATAAAGCCCCAATTGCGCTGACGGCTGGTTAAACCTATCAACCAGTCAGCAATTATTGCATTTTCATCACTCAGCTTCGGCTGGTAGCGGTAGCATGTTTCACTGATCGTGAAAACACGGCACGCTACCCTGATACTCAGCCGCCCCTTGCAGACAGCAGTCTTGGCCATCTCTCGGCGTCGAGACGGCCTTACCCCTAATGGGATGGTCTGCCCACCCAACGTACGGCATCATAGCAATTCATCTAAACACAGGAGGTAATAATGAGGATCATTCCTAAAGGAGCGTCAGTTTACGGAATAGACTTAGGAAAAAACAGTTTTCACATTGTCGGGATGGATAATTCTGGCAATCCAATCCAGAGAGCGCATCTAAGCAGAAAGACAATTTTCAACTTTTTCATGCGCGCTGATAAAGCCCTTATCGGTATGGAAGCGTGCCCAGGATCTCAGTGGCTGGCACGCAAGCTACAGGAGATAGGGCATACTGTCAGAATTATACCGGCTCAGTTTGTGAAGCCATTCGTGAAGTCCAACAAAAACGATACTATTGACGCCGAAGCAATTGCAGAGGCTGTTATCAGGCCAWCGATGCGTTTTGTACAAATTCGCTCACCCCAACAGATTGATGTACAAGCCTTGCACCGTATTCGTAGTCGGCTTGTGTCCAGCAGAACCCGCTTGGTGAACCAAACAAGGGCAATGTGCCAAGAATACGGTGTTGTCATGCCGCAAGGTATAAGGGTTTTCATGCGCAACATTCCTAGTGTCATCGAAGATCCCGACAATGACCTTACGCAAAGCATGCGGAGAATTTTGGCAGACCTTGTCGAAGAATTGCGTGGACTGAACGAGCGGCTTTCTTTTGTGACACGTGAAATTGAGGCAATTGCTTCCACTGATGAGACAGCAAGAAGACTGGCGACAATACCAGGCATTGGCCCTTTGGGTGCAACGGCACTGATTGCCGCGGTTGGAGACGGGAAGCAGTTTAAGAAGGCGCGAGACCTTGCTGCATGGCTTGGGCTTGTTCCAAAGCAATATTCAACGGGTGGCAAACAAACTTTATTGGGCATTAGCAAACGCGGAAACCCCTATGTTCGACGGCTCCTCATTCACGGTGCCCGAGCCTGTATGATACATTTAAAATCCGTCCGAGACAGGTTTGGCGAATGGATTGAAAAACTGAAGGCACGCATGCACCCAAATAAAGTCGTGGTGGCGCTTGCCAACAAAATCGCGCGAATAGCATGGGTAATATTGAATAAGCCCGGTGCGATATATGAACGCGTTGACCCCGCTTTTAAGTAAGTATCAACCAATTGGATTGCTGGGATAAAATGATGACACAACGGTCGATCGACGTACTGTAAGCCTAGGACAAAAAAACGGGCCTTTATTGCCCGAACCACTATTCAGGAACAGTGCGTGCGCATCTCATCATGGCCTGGCTGCAAAAGCAGCCCGCTTGCAAGAGGCCGGATACATTTGGGCAACCGTCCCATGTCACGATTTTAATCCTTGCAACGGGAGGGCAGACCATACATTTTTTGCCATCGCTTCCTTGATCACATCGTTTTGTAATTGCACGTCGGCATACATCTTCTTCAGCCGGGTGTTCTCGGCCTCAAGCTCTTTCATCCTGGTCACAAGTGAAACGTCCATTCCGCCGTACTTGGCACGCCACCTATAAAGGCTGGCGTTGCTCATGCCGTGCTCACGGCACAGATCCGGCACTCGCGTACCGGCCTCTGCCTGCTTCAAAATACTGATAATCTGACTGCCCGAATATCGCGATTTCTTCATATGAATCTCCTGCGTTCCTGTTACGAGAAAATTCTACCTAGAAGTAACGATAATTATCGGGTGTATTACCGCTCGATTCATGAAACAACGCCGATTGAATTGCGGATTCCTTGTCTTGAACTGGTTTTGAAGTCCTGAGATCAAACTTCGCGTTCCGTAACTACATTATTCAAACCCGGTGGTGCGGTTGGCGTAAGCTCCTGATCCCTGCGTACAACAGACACTAGTGCCGCTGAGGCACCATGTGTCATCAAAATCCTGATAACCCCATCCCGTGCACAGTCTGAATTCAAGACAGCAACAAATGTTAGCCACAAGATACGAATATCCATCCAAATGCTATTATGATCAACATAAAAAAGAGCAAGACGGCTTTTCCACGGACGTACTAATTGATTATAGGCAATATTAGCGTCTTCAGCTTCAGCTAGGATGGTTCCAAGATCCGAAAATACAATGGACGACAAATCTGTGATACCCGGGCGCACAGAAAGCATGCGCTGTTCTTCGACGGAATATAGATTCACCTCACGGTCGATATTCGGCCGGGGGCCAACGAGGCTCATATAGCCTAGAAAAACATTCGCAAATTGAGGCAATTCATCAATTTTGAAGCGTCGAATACGGTGACCTAAAGGAGTAATTCGGCTGTCATTGTCGATGGTAGTGTCAACTCTACTTTTATCAGCCCCAACGATCATGGATCGTAGTTTAAAAAGCCGGAACGCCTTGCCATCTCGCCCCACTCTCCATGGCGAATAGAACGGCCAGTGGCTATCTTGGCGCCAAACCAGTATCGCAACCACAATAATCACCGGCCCAAATACAGTTAGGGCCACAATGCTAAGGATAACATCAAGACATCGTTTCATCCAAAACCTCCCGAACCGTCAAATGGATATCTTCTGGCAACGCCGATTGCAGCGCTCGCACATTTTGAGCCCACTGGTCTGCGGATTTCACCCCCGCAAGTGCAATTGCTCCCGGCAGGTCGGCTAATACAAACTGCAGGGCAAAAGCGGCGACAGGGAGCCCAATCGTATCGGCTTGCTGCAGCAGATGTTCGACGACTGCCAGGTTTTGGATCAAGCGTTTACCATGGAAATTCTTGTATTTTTCGCTGCTCCGCCGGTCATTTACGCCAAACTGCATACCGTTATTGTATTTCCCACTCAAAAGGCCCTGTGCCAGGCAGCCGTACGCTATAAATACCAGCCCCGCTCGACACAGAGCCTGGATATGCTTCCTATCTGCCCGCTCGATCAGGCTATATGACTGCGAGAAACTGATAAGGCCAGGAAATTCGCCAACCAGTGGCAAAAGCTCCACCGGAGGGACGTTACAAACACCATAGGCTTTTATGCGTCCCTCTTCGCGGAACTTTTCAAGGGCCGACAAAGTATCGGTAAGTGGCGTTTTGCCGTCGGGCCAATGAAGTTGGTATAGATCGATACAGTCCCGTTGTAGCCGGCCAAGACTGTGGTCCAATGCTTGATCCGCATATGAAGCGGAGTTATCATACCAAGCTTTACCATCTTGCAGTCGCACCCCAAATTTGGTGGCAACAACAACTTAATCTTTCACTACTTTCTGATCTGGTTGGCGCGCTTCCGCAAGTTGACAAGGCGATTCAAGAACTTTCAAAGCCGAGAA
>JAESRJ010000167.1 GCA_016764715.1 Kordiimonadaceae bacterium
ACGCCGCGTTCGCGCGCGAACTTGGCCGCCGCAATTTTTCCTTCAGTGCCGCGTTTACCGAAACCACCCGGCACAAGTATGGCGTTTACGCCGTTCAGTTGGTCGATCGTATCGTCAGCTTCAAATATCTCAGCTTCAAACCACTTGATTTTCACTTTCACGCGGTTAGCAATGCCGCCGTGTATTAAGGCCTCGTTCAACGATTTATAGGCATCTGGCAACCCGGTATATTTACCGACAACCGCTATGGTCACTTCGCCTTCAGGGTTCTTGATACGATCAACGATGTTTTCCCAGCGTGTAAGGTCCGGCGATTCTGAATGTGCCAAGCCAAAAGCCTTAAGCACCTCTGTGTCCATACCTTGTTTGTGATAAGAGATTGGCACTTCATAAATAGAACTAACATCTCGCGCGGGTATAACGGCGGTTTCAGCAACATTACAGTAAAGCGACATCTTCCTGCGGTCAGAATCCGGAATTTCGTGCTCGGTACGACAAACTAGGATGTCGGGCTGAATACCCAAGGCTCGCAGATCCCGCACACTGTGCTGGGTTGGCTTAGTTTTAAGTTCGCCTGCTGCTGCTAAGTAAGGCACAAGAGTTAGGTGTACAAATATAGAGCGCCCTCGCCCCAGATCAATCGAGAGCTGGCGGATAGCCTCCATAAAAGGCGCGGCTTCAATGTCGCCAGCTGTGCCGCCAATTTCGCAGAGCATAAAATCAATGCCCTCTTGCTCGCCCAGGGCAAACTCTTTAATGGCATCCGTTACATGCGGGATTACCTGTACGGTAGCGCCGAGATAGTCCCCCCGGCGTTCCCGTTGGATAATCTGCTGATAAATTCGGCCCGAGGTGATATTATCACTCTGCTTAGAGGCGACCCCCGTAAAGCGCTCATAGTGGCCAAGATCAAGGTCAGTTTCTGCGCCGTCATCCGTTACAAACACTTCACCGTGCTGATACGGGCTCATAGTGCCAGGATCGACATTCAGATAAGGGTCAAACTTGCGCAACCTTACCGAATAGCCCCTTGCCTGCAACAAAGCGCCGAGGGAAGCCGATAGCAATCCCTTACCCAAAGAACTAACAACACCACCGGTAATAAAAATATAGCGCGTCATGAAGACCCTCAYTCACAATAGATTCCACCGTWTGYCCGCCCMARCYCMGAACAMACGRTTTCMMAANAMACACTCTCNNCAAAAGAGAAGCGGGRGCACTTGGCCCCCGCTTAAACTGTCTCTTATCCCTCGCCCGGCTCTGGCAGCCCGCCAGGCTCCGGGAGCTTGTCCCCGGTGTCCTCTAGAGGCTGCTCTACCGGAACGTCCAAGGCTCGGTCAAAATCATCAACACTGTTAGCGCTTAACCAACCAAGTGCCAGCGTATTTACCARAAACAAGATGGCAAGATACTTAGTTGACTTGGTTAACACATCACCGGCGCCCCGAGCTGTCATGAAACCACCGGAGCCGCTGCCAATTCCAAGCGCGCCGCCYTCAGAGCGTTGCAACAAAATTGTAATCACCATCGCAATCGCGAGAATGATATCGGTTGTCAGCAAAATGATTTCCATTAGATAGTCCCAAAAAAGCTCAAATTCATAGGTCCAGCAAACCAATTAAGGTTGCCAAACAATTAAGCTCGCGTTCTAAACCAGATCGCCCTCGTTTGCCAAGTGTTAAATTACGTTCTGTACGCTTCAATAATACCGTTAAAGTCCTGAGCTTTTAGGCTCGCGCCTCCAACCAATGCCCCATCAACGTTTTCAGCGGCCATTAACTCCTTGGCATTAGAMGGTTTTACGGAGCCGCCGTAGATAATTCTATACATATTWCCGTCTTCGCCAAACCGTTCRRCCWMGKCAMYKMRKMYMGSMKKAYKRAWWWSMSYAAMRNTCAGYAAYSSYGSSMGKKYTMCMGKWWYMGWKGKYYYWYWYMKSCTCATAGCCTACAATTGTATTCGATGAAGTGGCGTCGTCCGGCAACGATATTAATAGTTGCCCCAACACGACATCTTCGGTTTTGCCAGCATCGCGTTCACTTTCCGTTTCGCCCACACAAACAATGGCCGAAACACCGGCATTATATACAGCCTGTGCCTTCGCGCGTATGAGCTCGCTACTTTCGCCGTGGTCAGCCCTCCGYTCAGAATGGCCGACAATGATAAATTCAGCCCCTGCATCTACCACCATTGCAGCGGATATATCCCCTGTGTGTGCCCCCTTAAGCTCAGCGTGGCAATCTTGCGCACCGACATGAACGCTTTTATCGCCAACCGCGGCAAGCGCTGCAATTAGTGTAAACGGCGGGCAAATAGCAACTTGGCACCGCGCCGAGCTGCTATCTGACAACAACTGAGTTAAAGCTTTAAATTCAGCAATCTGATCACTGGTACCGTTCATTTTCCAGTTACCAGCGACGAATGGGGTGGGCGTAGCCATATTCGTAAACTTTCTCTTTATGTCCGGGTCTTTCTCCCGTTTTCTGGAACAACGGATTAGCAAAAATAAATCGCGCTTACCAGCCGAGATTTTAGGATCGTGCAATTATCGAATTTCAACGGTTGCAGGTAAAGGGTTGCGTGCTTATGCTGCGCGCCCTATATGGCATTGATTGCCTTAGGATAACTGTAACAAACTTATTATATAGGAGCTGAGCGCATGCTGCTCAAACTTCGCGGTGGACTAGACTCGTTTTTCGTAACCATTTTGCTKGGCCTGCTTATCGGYGCYTTTGCSATATTYGGCATTGGWCCAAGCRTGCTCAACAGCGGCAACCARAGTGTWGCKACGGTTGGCGAYACAAATGTTTCRACGCAAAGCTATGTYCGGCARGTYAATRRCCGKGCGCAACAGCTTSWRAAYCARWYTGGYGGKNNATTYACWMSYGCYCWMANNTCATYAATTTRRYGGGAYTRGACGACCAGATCCTTAACCAAATGATCTCCCAAGCTGCTGTGACCGAGCACCTGGCCACGTTGTCGATGCGGGCTGGTGATCAGGAAATTCGGTCGGTGCTCCAGGAATTTGATAGTTTTATTTTGCCAGACGGCACGCTTAGCAAGGATTTGATCGAACAATCGCTTCAGCGTATTGGTATAACCCGCGCGGAATTTATGGCCGATATCCGTCAAGGCATTTCACGGCAACAGCTCTAYGAAAGTTTYGCWACTGAAAATGCCATTCCAACTAAATTTGCTGAGACGCTATATATTTGGCGAGCAGAGCGCCGCCGCGCGACCTTGATCGACATTAAAGCAGCGGACGTAACCGATATTCCKGCCCCAACGGATGAAGAACTGCAGGCTTACTACGACGAAAACCTGAATGTATACAAAACCGCCGCCCTCAGGTCTTATAGTTACCTCCTCGTAACGCCCGCGCAGTTCATTGATGGCATTGAAGTTAAAGAAGAAGAAGTTCTGGCATTATTTGCAGCAAACAGCACACTCTACAACACGCCTGAACAACGAAAACTACAGCAAGTAAGTTTCAACGACAAAGCCGCTGCAGATGCATTTTTGGTAGCCGTAAAAGCTGGCGCTGATTTCGTTGAAGCAGGTGCTTCCGTAACTGACTTCACCGCGGAAGAGATTGAGCTTGGTACGTTTTCAAAGGATGCCGTTAGCAAAGAATATAGCGAATCAACTGCAGCCGCAGTATTCGAACTTGAAGACGGCGCTAACACTGTAGCATTACGCGGATATAGCGGCTGGAGCGTGTTTAGAATTGCAGGGATCACTCTCGGTGAAACTAAAACCATTGAAGACGTCCGTCCAGAAATTGAATTAGCGTTGAAAGCAGAACAAGCCGAGGACCTGGTGCAAGACGCATTAGACCTCCTGTACCCAGCGATCAATGACAGGCAAATTAGCCTTGCTGATGTAGCAGAAGAAACCGGGCTAACACTTGCAACCGTAACCGATGTAACATCGCAGGGTCGTGGCGGAACTGGCGCCGTTAAGCTCACTCAGCGCGATGAATATGCCATCCTCAGCGAGGCTTATAGAACTGAAATTGGTTATGACGATTTGAACGTAACAGATTTCGACCCTAACGACCGTTCCAAAGGCTTATTTGTCCTTGAAGTCACCGGCATTAAGGACCCTGAGCAGCGACCTTTTGAAGATGTAAAGGCGGAAATAATGACAGCTTGGGTTGCGGTTAAACGCCTAGAAAAAGCTGGCGAAGTAGCTGAGCTTGCAAAAGCACGTTTAGCGGCGGGTGAAAAAGCAGAGGATGTCATTGCGGCCCTCGGCGGCACTTCCTTTATCGCCAAAAACGTTTCGCGTAGAGCCGAAACTGGATCAAGCCTGGCCACAAACATCCGTGATTTGATTTTTGACCTGCCTACTGGTTYGATTGGTTTCGAACGCTCAGCTGATGGGAACGGCTATATCGTAGTGCGTGTTGACGACATTAGAGCTGGTGACCCCTTGAAAGGTATTACTGCAATTGAAACGCTTGTCGCTCGTCTAAACGGAGAGATGGCCAACGAGATTTTCAATCAGTATCAGAACTATTTGCTGGCAGAATACCCAATATCTGTCAACCGTGCACTCCAGCAGTCTTTGTTCGCTGAGCAGAACCAGCAACCATAGGATAAAAAGGTAAATGGAAGACTTTAAAAGGCGTTACCAGGCTGGCGAACCACAAGTTATCTCTAACATCATGGTTGCTGATCTGGATACGCCCGTCTCCGCTTACTTAAAGCTCTCCGCTGACGAAAAATATAGTTTCCTGCTCGAATCTGTTGAAGGCGGGGAGACACGTGGCCGGTATTCAATCATTGGTCTCCGGCCAGACCTTATCTGGAAAAATGATGGTAACGACAGCTCAATTTGTCGAAACGCAGCGGAAAGCGGCGAAAACTTATACAGAAAGCAGTCCGGTCCTCCGCTTGATTGCCTAAGGGCGCTGCTTGACGAAAGCCTTATAGATCTGCCTCATCCACTCCCGCCAATGGCCGCTGGACTTGTTGGTTATATGGGCTACGACATGGTGCGTCAGATGGAAGACATCGGCCCCGCAAAAGACGACCCTCTTGGCTTGGAAACTTCTATTTTCGTGCGCCCAACTGTGATGGCCATATTTGATAATGTTACGGATCTTATCACGTTAGTCACGCCAGTGCGCCCGACCCCGGAGATTGATGCTGAAACAGCGCGCCAACTCGCTGAACAGCGCCTCGACGAGATGCACGATCGGCTGAATGCACCGATACCTCTTACAACATCGATAGCAGCGCCTTCGGAACTGAACGTTCAATCGAATACAGACCCTGCCCTATACAGAGAAATGGTTGCCAAAGCGCAAGAGTATATTCTCGCTGGCGATATTTTTCAGGTGGTCCTTAGTCAGCGCTTTTCTGTGCCGTTTGAATTGCCACCCTTCTCGCTGTACCGAGCTTTAAGGCGCACCAACCCGTCACCCTTCATGTATCATCTTGCGTTTGAAGACTTTGCCATCGTTGGGTCCAGCCCAGAAATATTGGTACGCCTTCGCGACAACGAGATTACCATTCGCCCCATCGCGGGCACCCGCAAGCGCGGAGCAGACCCAGAAGAAGACAAGGCACTCTCAAAAGAACTACTGGCCGACGAAAAGGAACTATCAGAGCATCTGATGCTGTTGGATCTTGGCCGCAATGATGTTGGACGCGTAGCCAAAGCAGGCACGGTGAAAGTGACGGCTAGAAACACTGTAGAACTCTATTCTCACGTCATGCATATCGTCTCGAATGTAGTTGGTGAAATTGACCCCAAGTATGATGCTATTGATGCACTTGCTGCAGGTTTCCCCGCAGGGACCGTTTCTGGCGCGCCTAAAATACGGGCGATGGAAGTCATTGACGARCTGGAAGTTGACGCCCGCGGCCCTTATGCAGGTAGCGTCGGCTATTTCAGTGCAAACGGTGCAATGGATACGGCCATTGTACTAAGAACCGCCATTGTGAAAGACGGCGTGATGCACGTTCAAGCAGGTGCAGGCATTGTTGCCGACAGTGACCCTGAAATGGAACAGCAAGAGTGCCAAAACAAGGCGCGTGCCCTTATCGTGGCAGCCAAAGAGGCATTGCGTTTTGCCGGGTCCAATCGGGGCTAAAGTTACCGCGCACTTGCAGCAGTTGAAGCGTTTCTAATTTTAGCTACATTTTGGGCGACTAACTGGCTGAGCGGTACAATTGTAAACCGGTTTGCATCAAGCCCTGCCCGCCAAAACTGCAACGCTTTCAATGTTTCAGGATAAGGATGACCAATCGCGACGGCATAACCTCGGCTAGCGGCAATGCGTTCAACCTTTGCCAACTGCTTCAAAATTGTCGACAAAGATCTCTCGTTATCCAAAAATACGTCTCTGCCAATATGCGGCACATTCGTTGCTTTTGCAGCAGTTAGCGCAACACTATTTGGCGACGTCAGGCTATCGAGAAACAAAAAACCCCGTTTMCGGAGGTWCGCCATTACCCGGATCATTAGAGCGGGGTTTTCCGTTAGCGCGCTGCCCATGTGATTGTTTATCCCTACAAAATCATCGAAGCGCGATAGGCTCCAGTTCATCCGGCGCTCAAACTCTTCAGCATCCAATCCAGAAACTAGCGCATTGGGGCCAGGGTCGGTATTTTTGTTTTTGGGTTCCATCGGCATATGAACCAATAATTCATGGCCGTTTTTTCTCAATATCTCAGTTTGCTCTTTSAGCTGCTCTGCGTACGGTAAAAATGCGAGTGTWAGCGGCGCCTCTAAGGAGGCCAGCTGTAAASTTACATCTGCATTWAGRCCTAGATCGTCTATCACAATTGCAATCATGGCCTTTGCACCGGGCTTCCAAGACGAGGAATTWGATTGCCACGCCGGGATTGTCGCGATCGGAAGTGAAGGTGCAGCCTGTTCTTTTGCCTGTACGGGCAGGACTTCGTCGATCTTAGCCAGCGGCAACACCAAATCACCTGACGGTGATTGGAGAATAGCCACAACCTCTGCATCCGAAAGGGATTGGTCAGGCCCCTCGTCAATTGCGCGCGGCTGCGCCAGAACATAGACCATAGCCATAATAAACCCAGCAAAAACAAAGCTGTACAGCGAAATTCCGGCCTTCTTCATTCTAGGCCTGAATGCCGAGTGTGGACCTTGGCTTGGCTCAGGTTTAGTGGGGTCTTCGGTCTGATCGGTCACGTTTACTCAATTCAGCAATGTGTTATTTATTCGGCCCAGCGCTGTGCAGCATTGACAATATCAAAGAAAAAAGCATTGTCCTGATTTAGCGATGAATCATACGGCAGCCCCAATGTATATCCTGATCGATAATTACGACAGCTTTACCTACAATCTTTATCATTATCTCCTTGAATTAGGAGTGAAGGTAGAAGTGTGGCGTAACGATCAGCTCTCAGTCGCTGAGGTACTGGAAAAAGGGCCTACAGGAATAATCTTAAGCCCTGGCCCGTGCACACCCAATGAAGCCGGAATTTGCCTAGATCTTGTTGCCGCAGCTGCTGGAAATACACCGCTGTTGGGCGTATGTCTTGGCCACCAATCAATCGGGCAGGTTTTTGGTGGTACTGTCGCACGTGCGCCCTATGTAATGCACGGGAAGACGAGTGTCATAAAGCATGATGCAACTGGGGTTTTTGCGGACATTCCAGATGGGTATTTAGCGACGCGCTACCATTCCCTAATTGTTGAACGGCAGGGATTACCTGACTGTTTGACAGTAACCGCGCAAACAGAGGATGGCCTGATCATGGGATTGAAGCATAAAGACTTTGAGCTTCACGGCGTACAATTCCACCCGGAAAGTATCGCTTCGGAATATGGTCATAAACTTTTAGAAAACTTCACCACGATATGTGAGGCAAAGGCCAGCGATCATGTCTGAGTTAACAGCAGTACTCGGCAGGCTCGCAGACGGTGAAATCTTAACGGAAAGAGAAGCCCGAGCCTCATTTGATATTTTAATGTCTGGCGCAGCGGATGCAGCACAAATGGCCGGTTTTCTAACCGCCCTTCGTGTTCGCGGTGAAACAACAGCCGAAATACTAGGCGGCGCCAAAGCAATGCGGGCACGCGCAGACCTTATCAAAGCACCAGATACAGCACTTGATATTGTTGGCACCGGCGGATCTGGCCTGGATACCTATAACGTCTCAACTGCTGTCTCTTTTGTCGCAAGTGCGGCGGGCATTCAGGTTGCCAAGCACGGGAACCGCGCCGCGTCTTCCAAATCGGGCTCAGCAGATGTTCTTGAAGAACTTGGTGGCAGCCTCGACTTAAGCTTTGAACAAATTGAACAAGCGCTCGTTGAAACGGGCTTCACTTTCCTCTTTGCACGCGCGCACCATAAAGCGATGCGGCATGTGGCCCAGGTTCGTAGCTCTTTGAAATTCAAGACTATTTTTAACCTACTCGGCCCCCTTTCCAGCCCGGCCCARGCMAAAAATCAGCTCCTCGGCGTGTTTGACCGGCGGTGGCTGCGCCCTATGGCTGATGTGTTGCAGCAACTGGGCAGCAACCATGTCATGGTGGTGCACGGCAGCGACGGAATGGACGAAATTACACTCAGCGGCCCAACCTATGTGGCAGAACTGAAAAACGGTGAAATTTCAGAATATGAAATTACGCCTGATGATTTTGGCCTACCGACAGTACCGCTTAATGAGCTTTTAGGCGGCGATACACGTCATAATGCAAACGCCATTRTTCGGGTCTTCGACGGGGAGAAATTYCCCTTCAGGGATTTGGTGCTCTTCAACGCTGGCGCATCTTTAATGTTAGGCGGCGCAGCCGATAATATAGCTCAGGGCATAGACAAGGCCACAGACATCATTGATACAGGCAAAGCAAAGACCGCGCTTGCAAAATGGATCACGTTCACAGCCGCCGCNGNNGCTGAACAGGCCCCGTAAATATGGCTGACATTCTAAAGGAAATATGTGATCGAAAGCGTGACCACGTGCGCGCAGTTAAGGCTGTCATATCATTCTCGGAACAAGAACAACGCGCCAAAGCCGCCAGCCCACCAAGAGGCTTTATCCGTGCGCTATCTGCGCGCCGCGATGCTGGGCACTATGGGTTTATATGCGAAATAAAAAAAGCCAGCCCGTCGAAAGGCCTCATCCGACCAGATGATTTTGACTCAGCTACTTTAGCTGCTGCGTACGAGCGCGGCGGTGCAGCGTGTCTTTCTATTTTAACTGACGAACCCTATTTCCAAGGGCATGACCAGTATCTGGTTGAAGCACGTGCCGCAGTAAAAATACCCGCCCTACGAAAAGACTTCATGATCGACCCTTACCAGATAGTTGAGGCCCGAGCCCTTGGTGCGGACTGCATTTTGATTATTCTAGCTGCTCTGAGCGATGCCCAGGCCCAAGAACTGGAAACATGTGCGCACCAATATGGTATGGACGCGCTAATAGAGGTGCACGACGCAAGTGAACTGAAGCGAGCGCTTCAGCTTAAATCAGCCCTTATTGGCGTCAACAACCGCAATTTAAAAACAATGGAAGTGTCGCTGGATAACACGCTCTCACTTGTCCCCACTTTCCCTTCTRACCGTATCGCAGTCGCAGAGTCAGGCCTGAAAACCAAACAAGACCTCGCGACATGTGACGCCGTCGGCGCTGGCTGTTTCCTAATCGGCGAAACATTTATGCGCGAGAAAAACGTCGAAGCGGCTGTACGCAACCTTCAAAAGGACGTGTCATGAATAAATTGACCCATTTGGATGATACCGGTGCCGCCCATATGGTCGACGTTGGTGACAAAAAAAGCAATAGGCGCATCGCGGTAGCCGAAGCAACCGTACRAATGCAGCCAGAAACGCTGAAGCTCATTCTAAACGACGGCCTGCCTAAAGGCGACGTGTTGGCAACGGCWAGGCTTGCTGGCATTATGGCCGCAAAGAAAACCAGCGACCTGATCCCGCTTTGCCACCCGTTACAAATCACCAGTGTGRAAATCGCCATTGAACAAAGAGGTGATACTCAATTGCGTCTGACGGGAACCGTTAAAGTCAACGGCCAAACCGGCGTCGAAATGGAAGCCCTAACTGCTGTTTCAATTGCCGCCCTAACCATTTACGATATGGCCAWWKMSRKWGAYRWMNGSSAWGHTMMHNWSYYDKWHAHSNGMWVNMDWMDCHWASDWVSYGKWWWWKCTRKRMGTYTWGASRMTRWWSYAKTAWRAWWKMTRYYSAWWWAGMANTTTGASYKYWWMRWWGMKMCCRYYAAASMKNCTARKKWNCTRAAMKCSTNNCAMTTGNCTRAMWRSAAWGNTMGCKNTTCWYGMYKKYCMWMYAMMKKYNAGAYRTTSYYRRYSSKGMTGCRASAKTWMTGSAWYSKWTRGCTACGCAGTAAATAGCGGTGACCTTACTGGCTCTGAAGTGACGCTAAAGCTTATCGGAGAAAGCGCTGCTGGCCTGCCTTTCAGCGGCACGGTAAAAAGCGGTGAAACGGTTCGTATATTTACCGGCGCTGCTATGCCTAAAGGGGCTGACCAAGTCGTTATCCAAGAGAACACAGGGCCAACCGAAGGCGGCATTTTCACTGACGATGCGCCTCAAGCGGGCAAAAACATCCGCTTTGCCGGATATGATTTTTCCGAAAAACAAATAATTCTAGACGGCGCGACCTACATCACACCGAAGTCACTGGGTATTGCMGCAAGTGGGGGCCATAGTCATTTGATGGTYCACCGGGCCGTTAAAGTTGCCATTCTGGCCACGGGGGATGAGCTTGTTKCCCCAGACAGCAAAAGCTTCGAACCTTTTCAAACGGTGAACAGTACAGTGCCTCAGTTGTCTGCACTCGTGACTTCGATTGGCGCAGAAGTGGTCTATATCGGCCACGCCGGTGACAGCCTTAAAAGCCTTCGCGCCGCTATCAAAGAAACATCTGAAGCTGATATTCTCGTTACCATTGGCGGCGCCTCGGTTGGTGATAAAGATTTCATGAAACAAGCGCTCGCGGACGCTGATATGACATTGGATTTCTGGAAGGTCGCCATGAAGCCGGGCAAACCTTTAATATTCGGCAAACGAAACAAGCAACATATCCTCGGGCTTCCTGGAAACCCTGCGTCGGCCTTTGTATGTGCAATATTATATTTGCGGCCCCTGATTGATAAACTGATGGGCCGCCCTGCTCCGCTGCCTACCGGCGTGCTGTTGCCTGTGGCCGCCGACCTCCGAAAAAACGGCCCGCGCCAAGACTATATGCGSGCMCGTTTAATCGGCAACCCTGGCGAGCGTCATGTAGACCCTGCAGCTTCCCAGGACAGCGGCCAACTGAGTGTATTGGCGCAGTCYGAYGGCCTAATTATWCGCGCRCCAAACGCTGAMGCCGTTGAAGCTGGCAGCTTGGTTCCGTTTTTACCATTTTAGAACTTGCAAGCACACATTCCGCATTCGCCACTTTATCTATTTATTCCAACCAAGTCTCTTGACATCTGACAAAAAAGAGAACTAATAGGGAACATATAGAAAACAAAGGGTGGAAATAGTTATGCTTACGGCCAAACAGCAACAGTTATTGCAGTTCATCCATGAACGACTTTCACAAAATGGGGTTTCGCCSTCCTTTGACGAAATGAAGGACGCTTTAGGGCTTAAATCCAAGTCTGGCGTGCACCGTTTGATCAATGCCCTTGAAGAGCGTGGCTTTATACGCCGGATGGCAAATCGCGCCCGGGCTCTCGAAATTATAAAACAGCCAGAGATATATGCTGCCACATCAGCGGGTCCTTCTAACATTATTTCAGGGAATTTCGGCGCTAGCCATGCCCCTGCCGGTGGGCCGGATGTGACAGACATTCCTCTGCACGGGAAAATCGCTGCAGGCACGCCTGTAGAAGCGTTGGAGCGCCAAGACAGCTTTATTTCGGTTCCGAACTCAATGCTTGGCCGCGGCGATTGTTATGCTCTTGAAATCTCGGGCGATTCTATGATTGAACTTGGCATATTGGATGGTGACACAGTTATCATTGAAAGTGTTACCACTGCACGAGACGGCGAAGTTGTTGTCGCCCTTGTCGACCGCGAGGAAGCGACACTAAAAACTTTCCAGAAGAACGGCCAGCATATTGCCTTGATCCCGGCCAACCGGGAATATGAAACGCAAATTCTGGAAGCAGGCAGAGTTCAAGTGCAAGGCCGCCTTGTTGGCCTTATCCGCCAGTATCATTAACCAGCCACAGGAGGCGGGCCCTTTATCTGGCCTGCCCCGTAGGAAACGTCCAGCGCACCGCCCAAACCATGCCGGTTAATTCTGTTCTGGTTTTTTATTCTAGTCGGAATTGCCAAGAGACTTAGGTTTTTCATCTGAGGCAGACGTATTAGGGCGTGGCGCATTCCGTGAGCGACGTTTTCTGTAAGTTCGAACGGTGGCCGCTGAATTGCTCCAGAGCAAAATAGCTTCTCCGTCGTCACCGATCGCCAACCCCAATGGTCCTTTCACGGTAAGTTCCTCAATGGTGACGACTAAACCTGCTCCCCTGCAATATCGCCGGTAACGCCGCGGTACAATCATGTAATCACCCGCAGCACATAGTTCTCGAACAGAACCAAGGGAGGATGCATACGAAAGGTACCGTTCTCCAATGATCCTGTATCTGCAGTTCCGTTTATGACACTTCTTTTCCAGTGGCTGTGATGTCTCATCAGGGTCCAACGCCCAATATTGCCGCCACGCGCGGTGACGGAATGAGTTTTTGCGCCCGCCAGATACAAACATTTTCTGGCCGTCAGAGATGGCGACAATTTTACCTGAAGTCGATATCAATACGCTTGCCCGGTCAGGCGCAGGTATCAAAATACTAACAAACACTGCGGCAGTGGCTATCAATACGCCAGCTTTTGAGCGGTAGATCACCAAAACCGCAAAGGCACATACCAGCAAGGCAAAGGCGCCGTCTCCAAGCGGCATTACACGCGCCGTTGAATACGGCAGCGCTGCCACGCCTTCTGCCACACTAAGGACGGCACTCAGGCTCAGTTCCAGTAGCCAGCCTGTTACTTCGAACATGCCCAGCCCACTGAAAACAAGGCTAACCAGTAGAAGCGGCATAACCAGCAGAGATATCACCGGCAAAACAAGCACATTTGCAATGATACCAAGAAGCGAGATCGCTTGAAAATGATAAAGCGCAAAAGGCGCCACTGCGAATTGGGCGATCAAACTGGTTAAGGCAATGAAGCCTATATATTGAAGCAATTTCTTTGCAGGCCCGGCACGGAACGATCGGTCACCTTCTTGGTTTCTGTGGCGCCAATACTCATAAAAAGCAACTAGGCCCGTTGTAGCGGCGAATGACATCTGAAACCCCGCTGATAGGACTGCCTCTGGCGCAAGCGCAACGATTAACAACGCTGCCAAAGCCACGCTGCGCAGTGATACGACCTGCCTGTCTGTAACCACTGCAAGCATAGCAACGCTGACCATAAGAAAAGCACGCAGCGACGCGGTGCTCCCTCCTGAGAGCAGAAGATACATAAATGCAATTGACCACGCGGGGAAAACAGCGGCCTTCTTCGGCATGAACCTAAGGGCCACCGCCGGTATCGCCGCAAACAACAACTGAAACGCAAAGAATGCAAAAGCTGTTACCAACCCCATATGCAGGCCGGATATCGCTAGCAAATGAGAAAGGCCTGCGCGCCTTAAGTCCTCAGTGGTCTGATCACTAATATAATGTCGAATACCCAGCGTAAGGGCAACCGCCACCGCTCCAGCCTGGCCGTCAACATGGTCAAYAATTTTTTCCGCCAGTCTGTCACGTAGCGCTCGAAGCCACGTTTTAGACCATGGCCCAGGGACATCCCCACTAAGATCAATATTTTTCACAGCTGTTGTGGCAAACCCCTGGGCATCGAGACCGGAGTAAAAAGCATACCGACCAAAATCGTAGCCGCCCGGCACAACTGGCCCACCTAGACTGCCAACTACGGCGCTCAGCCTAGCCTTTGACCCAACACGGAGTTGCTTATCAATATCGGTCCGCACAGAAAGCCGAACTCGCTTAACGCCTTCCAGCGCGTCCCGCCCTGTATGGGATGTAATTTCAAGTTCTAGGCGGGTAGGTTTTTTTGGCCTCACTTCCAATTTGGTCACAATACCTTCCAGGCTGACGAACTGTTCCTGGAGATTAATAGGCGACCCGATGCTCTGAAATTTGAAGAAGACCGAGGCGGCGGAAAGCGCCACCGCGAGCAAAACCAGCCAAAGAATGCGTCGGTTTACAAACTTCAACGCCCAGAGCACCACCAAAACTGGCGTAGTGAGGGCGATGTAACCAGCGATCCAGGAGTTTTGCATAAGGACCGCAGCCGAAAGACAAAAGATGCTTACCCACGCGATCAACCGCCATTCAGGATGCAGTGAAGCCACGAATGCCCTTACAGCCGTAGCGTCAAGTACCTGTGCTGTTATTTTTATCCGRATTTTGAAAGTATATGCCCCCGATTTAGCCACACGTTATGCGAGCCGAACACCTACAAAAAGCCGTATTTCCGAGTCGTTGTCAACGAGTCGCCATTTGTGTTTCTGAAGGAGCTATGATACAAGGCCCCTACTTTTGTTAACCATCTTGGATGGCGCCATTTTTATTCCGCGCCAGTTTTAAGTATTTTTTATAAGGGATTAGTCCTGAGCATGACAACTGACATGCCCGATATTGTAACKCGTTTTGCGCCCTCTCCTACTGGATTTCTCCATATTGGTGGCGCGCGCACAGCCTTGTATAATTGGTTGTTTGCACGGGCAAACGGCGGCAAATTTCTGCTGCGCATTGAAGACACTGACAAGGAGCGCTCCACCCAAGAAGCGATCGACGCGATCATTGCGGGTATGAAGTGGATGGGCCTTCAGTGGGACGGCGAGGCCGTTAGCCAGGCCGCTCAGGTTGTCCGCCACCAGGAAGTCGCAAATGCACTTCTGACGTCAGGCAGTGCCTATAAATGTTACGCAACTCAGGAAGAACTTGGGAAACTTCGCGACGAAGCCCGGACAAATGGCACCAAATTCCGTGGSGACATTTGGCGCAACAAACAAGACGAAGCTCCAGACGGCCAGCCCCACACGGTGCGCATGAAAATGCCCCGCGGTGGTGAGACAACAATTGCTGATACAGTGCAGGGAGAAGTCACCGTTCAAAACGATGAGCTGGACGACATGATCCTGCTGCGTGCTGACGGTACGCCGACCTACATGTTAGCTGTGGTTGTCGACGACCACGATATGGGCGTAACGCACATCATTCGCGGCGACGACCACTTGAACAATGCCTTTCGCCAAATCCAGGTTTATAAAGCTATGAATTGGGCCATCCCGGTTTATGCACATATTCCGTTGATCCACGGCCCGGACGGCAAAAAGCTCTCCAAGCGGCATGGCGCTCTCGGCGTKGAGGCATACGAAGAAATGGGCTTCCTGCCTGAAGCCATGCGCAATTATCTGCTGCGTCTGGGCTGGAGCCACGGTGACGACGAAATTATTTCGACTGAAMARGCCATAGAATGGTTTAACCTCGAAARCATCGGGAAAGGCCCGTCCCGCTTCGATTTTGACAAGGTAGATAACCTTAACGGGCACTATTTRCGGGASTTAAGTCCTGCGGTTCTCTTGCCTTATTTGCAAAGTGACCTAGAAAACCTTGTAGGGCACGCGCTAACGGCWGTTGAGAAAGAACGTTTGATTAAAGCAATTCCWAGCTTRGCYGAACGCGCAAAACGAATTCCGGACCTTTTGGAAGGGAGTTCACTCTTCTGTAATACTCGTCCGYTACAACTATCCGACAAAGCTGCRAAGCAATTRGCRGGCGATATTTTGCCYGTGCTTGCGAATGTSGCCRMCGGATTTGAGACAGTATCCCCTTGGGAAGCTGATACGYTAAAATCTTTCATGATGTCATTCGCGGAAGAAAATGAACTKAAGCCGGGCAAATTAATGCAGCCAATAAGGGCGGCACTAACCGGCGGTAARCAATCTGGTGATCTAGCYGCTACCCTGGAAATATTAGGCCGGGAAGAAACSGTTGCGCGTCTGCGTGACCAAMYAGCMGCCTAGAACACTWAMSTCTGTACCGGTCCTYYAWYGGATCRATSCGGAYACTATAWTTTAYAAGGAGTACGACCATGCCAACTGATCCGCTTAGACTTTCCGGAAAYGGRATTGATATTGAATTRCCWGTAATGGAAGGRTCTGTTGGCCCTAAAGTGGTSGACATTCGTAAATTCTACGCTGAAACAGGGATGTTCACGTTTGACCCAGGTTTCACGGCGACTGCAAGYTGTGAAAGCCAAATTACCTATATTGACGGCGACTTGGGTGAACTACAGTACCGCGGTTTCCCWATYGAGCAGTTGGCTGAGCACAGCGACTTTATGGAAGTWTGCTATATTCTGCTGTTCGGTGARCTGCCGAAYAMRGCCGAAAAAGMRAARTTCCTSTCAGAYATTACYAATCACACAATGGTACATGAGCAGCTACACCGCTTCTTCAGCGGTTTCCGCCGCGATGCACACCCTATGGCCATCATGGTTGGTGTTGTGGGCGCGCTGGCGGCCTTCTACCACGACAGCACCGACATTAACGACCCGCACCAGCGCATGGTCGCCAGTTACCGGCTGATCGCAAAAATTCCAACGATTGCATCCATGGCCTATAAATATTCTGTTGGTCAGCCGTTTGTATACCCAGACAATTCATTATCATACGCTGGCAACTTCCTGAAAATGATGTTCTCTGTTCCGGCTACGCCTTACATTGTRAACCCAACGCTAGAACGCGCGATGGATTTAATTTTTATCCTTCACGCCGATCATGAACAGAACGCTTCAACGTCCACAGTGCGCCTTGCCGGTTCCTCTGGTGCGAACCCTTTCGCCTGTATCGCAGCGGGCATTGCCTGCTTATGGGGCCCAGCACACGGCGGCGCCAACGAAGCATGCCTCAATATGCTGGAAGAGATCGCGACTGTAGACCGCATTCCTGAATTTGTAGCGCGCGCTAAAGACAAAGCCGATCCGTTCCGCCTGATGGGTTTTGGCCACAGGGTTTATAAGAACTTTGATCCTCGCGCGACAGTCATGCGCGATACAGCGCACGAAGTTCTTGAAGAACTGGGTGTTGATGATCCGCTCTTTGATGTTGCTATGGAACTGGAGAAGATTGCACTGGAAGACCCCTACTTCGTTGAAAAGAAGCTCTATCCTAATGTTGATTTCTATTCGGGCATTATCTTACGCGCCATGGGCTTCCCAACAAGTATGTTCACAGTGCTATTCGCACTGGCCCGTACAGTCGGT
>JAESRJ010000168.1 GCA_016764715.1 Kordiimonadaceae bacterium
GATTTTGCTCATTGAAAGCTTAGAGCGCTGCGAAACAATAAAGTCAGAAAAACCGATTATGGCGTTAAGTGGTGTTCGCAATTCGTGGCTCATTACAGCTAAAAACTTTGATTTGGTGCGTGTTAGTTCTTCCGTTTTTGCCTGAAGCGCGTGCGCGTCCGCAATCGCTTTTCGCAAATCTGCTTCAGTCTCTTTCTGACGAATTGTAAGCTCTTCCAGCTCTCTAAACGCCAATAAACGYTCAAGTTCTGAGGYTATGCGAGCGCCGATCACGGGGAGTATTTTGCGCGCAACACCCAGTCGTTTATCTCTTACAGGTGTCAGTGTCGCTACAACGCCAAAAGCATGATCTTCCATGCCGATCAACGGCACAGCAGAATACTCCATTTTTGCAGTTTTGGGCAAACCCCAAGCGGCAAGGAAATCCGCAGAGGTTTTGGTCGTAAATATTAGCTCTTTACCCTTCAGTACATTGGCACACGGCGCAGTGGCCACAGCATACTCYTGTGGTGCCACATGCTCGCCGTCGACCACATGTTCAAAGGTTTCAATGCGCTTTCCATCTTCCGACAACAAACCAATATATACACGCTGTTTGTCGAGTTTTTTTGAAATCTCAGGGACAATCGCATGTAGAAAGTCCTCGCYGCCGCGGCCCTTCACAGAAAGGATCAGTTCGTTGAGCTTATTCTTCCAACCTGCTAGGCGGTTTTCAGCTAAAATGCGCTTCTSAGTTTCGGACTGAGATTTAGCAATAACGGCAAGGCTTTGCTCTAGGCCAGCACAAAACACTTCCATTAACTTCATCGCGTCAGCCGAAAATTGGTTTTCCTGAGCGTCGAGGATGCAGAGCGTGCCGAAGACCTCTCCCTTTGGCCACCGAATAGGCAAACCGTAATAAGCCATCATTCCTAGTTTGGCATGCCGCAGGCCTTTCCATTCRGGGTCGCTAGCGGCGTGGGCGACAAGCAAGGTTGAATTGGCTTCCARAACGGCTTCACAGTAATTCTCGCCGTCGAGCGGAACGCGCGCGCCCTCTTCGTAGATATTACCGTCTACTTGACTGGCGCTAAATATTTCGAGYTCATCTTCATGAACACGCGTAATAAGCGCCGACGGCACGTCAACAAGGGCCGCAAGCAGGTCAACGGTTTGCTGCCAGACTTTAAAAATGCCTTCTGGAACATCTCGGTTAGCTCGTATTCTGTACTTGCTAGACTTTTCCATATTTGCTGTCACGCGCACTCCCCCGGCGCTAAAAGTTCGCGTAGAAGGTAACTCTCTCTTCCTAATAAAAGGTTTAAAAACTGCAAGGAAAGCAAATAAAGGCACGCAGACGTTTTTTTCTACACCAAAGAAATATTTGTAAGGTTTTTGACAGCAGCGTGACTTACCCATTGATATTAAAGTTTAGCCAAATGATATTTAAGTTTARCATCGTGTACGCAGCAATCTGYGGACACCGGTTTTAAARGTAGGGGGAATACCATGAACCARTCYACTTCAGCGCTCTCAGCGCTCGTTGATATTTTTGTCGATCCTAAAAAAGCCATTGAGGGCCTGGATGCCAACCCCAGTTGGTTTTGGATGCCTCTTATTCTTCTTATCGTCGTGCCAACTAGTGCCGTAATATACTATTTCTACACTATTGATATACTCTGGGTATATGATCAGGGCATTATTCAAACTGCCGCCCTCGGCATTGAGATCCCAGAAGAAGCAGTAGAGCAAGGGCGTAAAGAGGCCACAGCATCAGGAATGGCAATTCAGAATAGTATCGGCACTATTATTGCCCCTTTCSTTATCTATTCCATTGTTGCTCTCTATTATAATATCGTAAATAAATTCACGATGAACGACACACGTGGTTTCAAAAACTGGTTCGCTTTAGCGGTTTATGCTCACGCACCAGTCATTTTGGCTACTATCGTTGCTATCCTCTATTATGGTGTCATTGGGGACGACCAAATGGGCCTAGAGGAAATGCAGTTCTTCAGTGCCAACTCGCTGCTAACGCACTTAGCTGCAAACGAAGCGGGCTCTAGTCTTTTTGGAAGTATCACACCATTTACGTTCTGGACGATTGGGCTATTCACTGTTGGGCTTATGACATGGACCAAACGCACTTTAGCGAAGTCCCTTATGATCACCTCTGCACCTTATGTCGCGATATACGGCGTATGGGCATATATCGCGTTCGGATAAGTAAATATGCGTAAATTTCTTATAGCAGCTGCTATTATTGGGGCCATCGCAGCGATGGCCTTTTTTTCCAAACGTGGTGAAGAAGGGGCGCTGGAAATGCGCATGGCAGATGCAGAACGAGGCCGGGTCGCTACGTCTGTTCTTGCGTCCGGTACCGTTAATTACCGCGAAAACATTAAACTTCGCACCGAGGTAACCGGCCGCATTTCCATTCTCAATATTGAGGAAGGCGATGTGGTTAAAGCTGGGGATCTGCTGGCCGTTATCAGCCCTGAGCTGTTTGAAGCCGACGTCGCCCAACAAAAAGCCCAGGTTAAATCGCGAGAAATTGCTATCGAGCGGCAAAAAATATTCCTGGCCCAACAAAAACGCAAATTGGCTCGTCAGCAAGACCTGCATAAAAATGGGGTCCTCAATACCGACGTGTTTGAAAGTACCGAACGCGACTTYGCKATGGCTGGSCTTGACCTTGCTGCACGCAGGCAAGAATTAACTCAAGCAGAAGCCCTTTTGCTRCGCTCTAAAGATCAGCTCGCAAAAACGGAAATTCGGTCTCCGATTGACGGCATTGTAACTGCGCTGAATGTAAAAGTTGGCGAAACCGTTGTTGCTGGTACCACTAATATAATTGGATCCAGTGTGATGGATGTTAGCGACCCGTCTGCAGTTCTGGCAGAAGTGCAGGTTGAAGAAGCCGATATTTTGGCTGTAAAAATTGGCCAGGAATCTGAAATAACCATGGCGTCCGCACCAGACAGCAGCTTTGAAGGTACGGTAATCAGCATCGGCACGACGGCACGCACAGATACAAGCAACAGGAAACGCTTTTTGGTTAAGCTACTCGTCCAAAAACCCAGTGACAACTTCTCACGGCTTGCCGTAAGCGCCCGTGCAGAGATCTTCACAAGGATAGTGGAAGACGCCATTAAAATACCGGTGGAAGCTGTCCTAAAAGACGACGAAGACGGCCAATCGGAAAACAGCTCTGACTACGTATTTGTCAATATAGACGGCATTGCCACTCGGCGCGATGTGAAGATTGGCACTCAAACGGATACGTCTGTCGAAGTACTTGAAGGCCTGGAAGAAGGCGAAACACTCATCATTGGCCCCTACCGGCAACTGAAGACCCTTAAAGAAGGCAAGAAAGTCGAGCCAATTAAAAAAGCTAAAAAGGACAACAAATGAGCGAGGGCCTCATTAGCCTAAGCAACGTTTCGCGGTTCTATGAGATGGGCGGCGAAACCATCAAAGCCCTTGACGGTGTTGATCTCACCATCGACAAAAACGAATATGTTGCGGTTATCGGTGCATCAGGCTCTGGCAAGTCAACCATGATGAACATTCTTGGCTGTCTCGACAGGCCAACTGGCGGTGACTATGTGCTYAACGGCACTGCWGTYAGYAGCATGGCGGATAACGAGCTTTCTTCYATCCGCAATAAAGAAATCGGGTTTATATTCCMAAGCTTCAAYCTSCTTGGTCGCGCCACCGCTTTGGCGAATGTTATTCARCCRCTCATTTACCGCGGTGAAGGCCGAAGAAAACGCAAACAAATGGCSATGGAYGCGCTTGAGCGCGTGGGATTGAAGGGGCGCGAGGGCCACCTACCCAACCAGCTTTCCGGCGGCCAGCGGCAGCGTGTTGCAATTGCCCGCGCCTTAGTGACCAACCCGACCATTATTTTGGCTGATGAACCAACSGGAAACCTGGACAGCAGCACAACGGTAGAAATATTGGCGCTGTTCGATGACTTGATCAAGAACGGCCACACCATCATTGTTGTGACGCACGAACACGATATCGCCCAGCGTTGCAAACGCGCCATCACAATTTCGGACGGTAAAATCGTCAGCGACAAGGTGAAACAATCATGAGCATCATGCGCCATACGGAAAGCCTTATCCTTGCTGTTGTTTCGCTCCGCGCCAACTTAATGCGCAGTRTACTTACAACSCTAGGCATCATTGTCGGWGTTGCTTCKGTMATTGCTGTAATCAGCATCATGCAGGGGTTCGCTTACAGCATCACCAAGCAGTTTGAAAACATGGGCAGTAACACCGTCATTGTACGCCCCTACGTCAGCTTTAAAGACGCCCTGGCCGGCAAAACAGCCCAGCTAACTGTGAGCGATCTCGATGCGATCGGCCGCTATATTGAGGGGATAGACATCATTATCCCCGCAATCGACCAGCGCGGCGTACGGTTAAGCTATAAAGGCCAAAACACCACCCTTCAATTCGTCAGAGGCACCGTCACAGGCTATGACGACATGAACAACCACTATCCTGAAAATGGCCGTTTCATGATCCCCAGTGACAATGCCTTTAGCCGAAAAATCATTGTGCTCGGCGCTGATAACAGGAAAGACCTGGATCTGCCAGACAACCCGGCTGGCGAATATGTTCARGTAAATTCTCARTGGTACAAAGTKGTCGGCGAAATGGAGAAAACCGACGCTTTTCTTGGCTTTAGCCAGGACAACGTCGCCTTTATTCCGTTCCAAAACGCAGTATCAATCATGCGCGAGCAGGCTCAGCGGAACATGTTTTTCATGATAAAGGCCACAAATCTGGACGATACTACTGTGCTGGTTGCTCAAATTGAGCGCCTGCTGAGGAAAAGRCATAAAATYCGYAMRGGCGATAAAGACGATTTCCAAATTGATACGTCTGAGCAACTAAAAGAACAGTTCGAAGGAATACTCGAYACGATGACACTGGTTGTTGCTGCTATYGTTGGTGTTTCGCTACTGGTTGGCGGCATTGGCATTATGAATATCATGCTGGTGAGTGTTACAGAACGCACACGCGAAATTGGTATCTGTAAGGCGCTAGGTGCCACCCGCAGCGACATCCTCATCCAATTCCTNAGSKSMRKCYSYWGCWKTNRNTGCYYSMKKKGCRSRTYCRKWSSYMWTNCMATKSRCYWKSRSMWCSRCAAACTGGTGGGCGCTTTGGTGCCAAGCCTGCCCGAAATTGTCGTGCCGCTCTGGGCRATTTTGCTAAGCCTCGGGTTTTCAAGCGCCGTGGGCGTGCTGTTTGGTATTGTTCCAGCTTCAAAAGCTGCGAACCTCGACCCAATTCAGGCCCTGCACTACGAATAAGATCAACTGCAATATTCCAACTGAAAAAGGGCGGGACCGTTTGGCCCCGCCCTTTTTCCTATTCAGCCGCTTTACCAATTGGGTCTGGTGTCGGATACAATTCTTCCATGGCCAATGAGCGWCCATCTCCCAATACAATCCGTGCGTGGTACCGCTTCAATTTTCGAGGCTCACTCACGCCGCAACTATGAGCAATGATGCTAACCTCCTTGACCATATTCTTGGCGTAATGGGCAACCCGTTCGGCTTTATTCTCTGGCACAAGACCGCGCTGCAATTTCTTATTGTGCGTTGTGATGCCAGTAGGGCAGGTGTTTTTGTTGCACTGAAGTGCCTGTATACAGCCGAGCGCAAACATGAAGCCGCGCGCGGAGTYTACAAAATCGGCCCCTGCGCAAAAAGCCCACGCAACATCGGACGGRTTGATCAATTTACCTGACGCGCAAACTTTCACGCGGTCCCTAAGGCCGTGTTTGGTCAAAATATCGACAATCAACGGCAGGCTCTCACGTAGCGGCATGCCCATATTGTCGATCAAGCTCATTGGCGCAGCGCCCGTGCCGCCGTCCGCACTATCAATCGTAACAAAATCAGGCGCGCTTTCCATGCCGCGTTTGTTGATCTCTTCGCACATATTGATAAAAAAGCCGTACGCGCCTACTACAGCTTTAAAACCAACCGGTTTTCCTGTGATTTCGCGGACATGCTGCACCATATCAAGCAATTCGCCGACATTACTGGCCTCCTCATGGCGGTTCGGGCTGATAGCATCTTTACCGGCAGGAATACCTCGTATTTGGGCGATTTCCTTAGTAACTTTTATGCCCGGCAGGATGCCTCCTTTACCCGGCTTCGCACCCTGACTAAGTTTAATTTCAAACATTTTTACCTGTTCGTGCGCRGCRACCGCCTTCAGYTTTTGGTCATCAAAACCRCCTTCAGCCTTACGCACYCCAAACTTYGCWGTGCCRATCTGAAAAACAATGTCGCAACCGCCYTCAAGATGGTAAGGGCTTAGCCCACCTTCCCCCGTATTCATCCAAACGCCTGCCTTTTTTGCGCCCCTTGAAAGTGCCTTAACTGCAGGAATTGAAATGGCGCCGTAGCTCATGCCCGAAACGTTGAAAAGCGAGCTTGTTGTATAGGGTTTGCGGGCATACGGGCCCACAGTAACTGCTGCTACTTCTTTTTGCTCATGTGGGAGAGAAGGAAATGGACAATTTACGAAATAAACCGTGCCCGGGCGGCGCAAGTCACGTGAACTACCGAAGGCAACGGTGGAATCTATATTCTTCGCGGCCCTGTAAACCCACGAGCGTTCGGCACGGTTAAACGGCATCTCTTCGCGGTCGAGAGCAAAGAAATACTGACGAAAAAACTCACCCATATGTTCAAACATATAGCGAAAACGGGCAACTACAGGATAGTTGCGCCTGAGCGTGCTTTCAGTTTGGGTTTTATCGCGAACATAAAGCACGCCGACCCACAACACGCCTACGCCAACTGCGAAAACGAACGAGTAAACCATCACCTGAACCACAGTTAATACAAACTCCGGTATCTGACCCATCACATTATCCATTGTCTAACCCCCTCGTTTAACTATTTGTAGTCGGCAACGCCCCGGTCATGTCATTAGCGCGCTTTTTTTCCAGCCAGTAATCCAAGCTAATCTGATCCACGCCTTTTGGCAGCGCCAATAAGATCAACACGAAAACGAACCGTGTGAACGTATGGCCATCAATGTCGAACAGTGGTTGCTGCAGCGCATGGCCGTAGGTGGTAAGAAGCAATAACATTCCCACGCAAGCGGTGGTGAAACGGCACCAAAGACCAACCAACAGGGCAATGCCCCCGGCCAATTCCAAAACAGGGATGCTGTAGCCCAGCCCCCACAGCATAAAGTCTGGGATCCATTGATCTTTGAAACCATCAACGAAAAAACTCTTTGCGTGTACTTGCGGCGTTAGCACGAACACTTTCCAAATGCCTGCAACTGTAAATATTAYGCCCARCATCCAACGCGTAAGCACCGCAACTAATGTGAAATTTGGTAATGACTGCCACCASATAAGCATGACCTATTCTCCCCGACAATGTTGACCCTGACACCTGATATGACAGAAAGAAACGGCGACGGCCAGAAAGTGCACATCACAATTTGTGGTGGCGTCTGTGTATATTTTTGTGCTTTGATTTGGCCAAGAGCTTCTAAGGTTGCGGGTATTTGGGACTATCTCAAGAGGGACCGGCGCTCGACCTTGCGTATATATTTTTGTAACCGCTTATAAATAATACCTAAAATTACCCAACAGGGATTTTCTTTATGATAAAACCTAGGCAATTCACAACAATGGCATCCTGCTTGATCGCAGGCCATTTATTGGCGGCGTCTGCRGCTGCGGCCTCCTCGCCCGTAACAAAAGAYCCAGGTGCAGTAGATGCCAAATTTCCGCCAACCACCATTGAACTGACAATACAAAGTGGCGGCAAACAGATGAACGGGCATATGTATCTCGCCAACGGCGCAGGCCCTCACCCGACGGTGATTTTGCTGCACGGTTTCCCCGGCAACGAGAAAAATCTGGACGTAGCACAAGCACTGCGAAGAGCTGGTTTTAATGTTCTTTATTTCCATCATCGCGGCGCTTGGGGCAGCGAAGGAGCGTTTGGCGCTCGCAGTAATACTGAGGATGCCGCGGCGGCCGCTAATTACGTGCGATTGAATGCCAAAGAACAACGCAGTGATCCCAATAAGGTCAGTTTTTTCGGTCACAGCCTTGGTGGATTTACTGCCCTTTATAGCGGCGCAGTGGACCAGAATATTCGCTGCACCGTTGCCGTAACGCCCGCTAATCTCACATTGTCTGTCAAATCGCGAATTGAGGCCGGCTTTAATGTGGACGCGCCCGCCGCCCAGAGGAATGTTCCCGGGCTCAATAACTATTCTGGTGCCAGTTTATTCCGAGAAGTCATTGCGGATTACGCATTCTTTGATCTGAACAACGTTATGAACGGCTATAAAGGCAGGCCGCTGATGATCATTTCAGGCGATAAAGACCAAGCTGTCCCACTTGCCGTGCAATTGCCGCTGGCCGCAGCAGCCAAGAAAGCCGGAGCAAAGCCTTTCGTGCATCTAATAATGGATGCTGATCACGTATTTTCGTGGAACAGAATTGCCTTTACAGAAAACACAGTAAGCTGGATGTACGCTAACTGCCGCTGATGGAATGCATGTGTCTCAACCCGAGGGGCTTAAACAAAGAAAAGCCCGCGCAGCCATACTGCGCGGGCTTTTTTTTTGGTCGTTCTTACTTAGAAAACGTAGTTCAGTCCTGACAGGTCAGACACAGAAATGTCTTCAAGGAAGACGCTGTTACCGCCGCCAAGATCAATCAACACCCCGTTTTCACCGTTAACGTTTGTATCCGTTGCTGCAGCAATAACAGATGCTGCATCGATGAAGTCAGTAGCTGTGCCAGCTAGATCAAGCGTATCATCCCGGCTTCTGAAATCAGTGACAATATCGTTGCCAGAAGCGCCTTCGAAGACAAACGTGTCATCACCGCGACCACCGCGCAGTTCATCGTCACCCTCGCCGCCGTCTAGCGTGTCCTTACCACGACCGCCGCGAAGCGAATCGTTGCCTGCGCCACCACTGATCACGTCAGTACCGCGAGCACCAAAGATTAGGTCGTCACCGTCACCGCCGCTAAGCACATCGTCTCCGCGACCTCCATGAATGGCGTCATTGCCAGCGCCGCCGTTGATCACATCTTCACCGCGTCCACCGTGAAGTTCGTCATCTCCGTCGCCACCGCTAAGTACATCCTCACCGCGACCGCCGTGAAGTTCGTCATCTCCGTCGCCGCCGCTAAGCACGTCCTCACCGCGACCGCCGTGAAGCGTATCATCGCCTGCAMSRYYKWCTRKMRYRYCAKCWSYKSSASSACSAYNAAKCKAMKCGWTKSMMWYNCCNMMGKCMWSWWYGTYGWTAKYRCSWYCRCCMYGRAGMGTGTCRTYRCCMSCRCCRCCAMTWARYRWRTYRKCRCCWMWACCGCCMYTMAGRMTRTYATTKCCNGCSAWSMCCTGWNAKCGTGTCATTACCACGACCGCCACTAAGGATGTCATCACCGCTACCCCCTAGAAGCTCGTCATCTCCACTTGTACCTGTAGCAATGATTGGATCATCAGGTGTGGCCTCGCCTAGCGTGATCCGGCCAAGTAACGGATCATGGTCACTTGCAGAATTTTGGAAATCAGCATTCACATGCACGATATCAAAATCTGTACCGCCAGTGAGATTGCCCGTTACCAGGAATTGGTCAATTGCCTGGGCATTGCCTTGGAAAATGAAAGTGTAACGGTCGTCAGTTGCTGCAACTGTATCAATTTGGTTAAACAGTATCTGATCTTCACCGCTACCACCGGCAATAATGTCAACTGGAACTGAGAAATCAAAGTCATTGAAGTCGCCAACAACCACGATGTTTAGGTTAGCGTTTGCAGCCAGAAGACTATCCACATAGTCATTCAGTGCAGCTGCTTGCCCTGCCCGGCGGTCATCCCCATTTTCTTCCGCTGGCTGGAGAGCACCGAATAGATCATCGGACCCGCCTTTTGACGTGAAGTGATTGTTAATGATTGTCACTTCTTCGCCGTTAAAGGAGAAGACAGCCTCGAGCGGAATACGAGATCCGTTAAAGGCAGTAGGATCAGTTACACCTGCCGCAGCTAGAGTAGCCTCATTTAGGGCGGTAACAGATACCAGATCAACGCGCTCGTCATTATAAAGATAAGCCACACGAATATTACCGTTAGGCTGACCACCTTGCGTATTTTCGGCAACTGGATCAACAACAGCAAATGAGTATGTTGGACCGCCGAGTGATACAATCGCATCAATAAGGGCTTGTAGCGTAGCATCTGAAGAAACAGTTCCAGAGGCGGCACCGTTATCATCCTGCACTTCCTGAAGGGCAATGATGTCTGGGCTGAGCAAGTTATCGACAATTTGCTGTGCGATAGCCAGAATTTGCTCGGTATCACTTGGATCAAGGTTCAGCACGTTATAGCTGGCAATCGTAAGCTGGTTTTCAGACCCCTCTAGAGTTGTCACTTCGGCTTCCAGTCCGCCAGCAACCGGCGTACCAATTTGAGTAGCTATCACTTCATAGTTACCAAAACTGTACCCGACCACGCCAGTTACGTCCCCAAGGCTATCGCCAGTTTGGATGGATTGCGCGTCAAAATCTGGACCAATATCGCTATTGATCTGAATTTGGATACGTTCAGGGTTCAGATCRCCKTCWGTYGCMGTGATTGARCCACGCTCGTTAAAGCCCGTTGCRTCAGCACCGCCGTTTGCRACTGTATAAATCTCGCCAAAACGATTGCCYGGCGCTACTGCTACTGCATCCTGAATAGTGACAAGGCTTCCTTCAAGAGCTTCAAAGAARTCGATRCCGTCTTGCTCAGGATCRAAGTTRTTTGCRGCAGCATCAAYAGGRTTAGACAAATCAATCGGYGTTRTWGTYTCRTCGTCGCTGATGATGATTTCTGATGGCGGCGTTAGGCCACCAGCGCCAATTATGATCGCTGCAGGCAACGCGTTGCCTGAAGAGTTGATTGTAACGTCCGCTGCATCGATCTGCGTTACAGTCAAACGGCCATTGAAGCCAAATTCTTGCACTTCACCGGTCACGGAAACTTCGTCACCCACCGAAACCGTTGGCAGTGTTCCAGTGAATACAAACACACCGTCAGATGTTGCTGGGTTACCGTCACCCACCGCGTCCTGGAAATAGAAGCCGTTATCGTCAACGGCTGTAACAATCCCTGTTGCGACTACAATTTCGCCAAGCAACGGCGAAATATGGCTCTCGCCCTGAATATCAAAAATCGATACTTCAGTTGGGTTACCGAAACCGCCACCAGCATTCAGCGTACCGGGTGTATCATCGCCAAGATCACCGAATTGACCAATGGTGAAATCGCCTTCGCCGTCGGTATCACGCGAAATATGAGCTGGGGTAAAGTTCCCGTCTGGGCCAACAACCACGTCGCTATACGGAGTATCGACAGTCGCGTCACCGTCAATGATGGAAACACTATCAATAACGTTTCCGTAGGGTGTTACATCAAGCACGCCGTCATCGTCGGTATCCAGATCATCACCGACGTTACCGGTGAAGTCCTGAACAAGGATAAACGTTAGCGGCGACCCTGAAAAATCAAATGCAGCTTGAATGTCGCCAGGGTCGAAACTCGTACCAGAGCCAGCGTTTCCGAGCAGGAACACGCCGTCCACATCAGTGAAACCGCCAGTTAGATCAAAGGCAAAATCAATTGTGCCGCTGTCGCCTTCACTAGARATAACCAGCAACGTCAAGCCGTCAAGGCTAGCCCCCGGTGCGCCGAACAATTCTACAAAGTTACTGGTATCGTCGCTTGCGCCTGAAGACGAAATACGAAGTTCGTTAATTTCAAATTCGGGAACTGGTATATTCGAAATACCAGGAGTAGGCGCTTGCGCTACAAACTCACCACTGCCGTCTGGTAGGCGCGCGATGGAGTTATCGGCACTTGCGCCGTTGCCGCCTTCGTTTACTTGTATGGTTTCACCAAAACCTCCAAGTAGCCCAGCATCGTCCCCATCATTTGTATCATAAACCACCACATCAACGAGGCCGTTAGTGGTGATCGCGGTATCATTCGGGAAATCAGCCGCGCTGCCGACAAACACTGCAACAGCATCTGCACCGTTTTGCAGAGAACCGTTCGGAATTACAAGATCAACATTTGCAACGCCAGCATTACCAATAACAAAGAAGCCGTTTTCGTCAGTTGTGAAGCCTGTCAGATCAATCGAGAAATAGGATTGATCGTCCGAGCCGTTATAAAAAACAAGCACAAGACCATCGAGTGAAGTGTTCCCCGCGCCGCCATCATAAAGTTCAACAAACTCTGCAGTATCCGTACCCGTAGTGTCTGCATCAACTTCGTTTATTCTGATGGTGACATCACCAGGATCAACAACTGCCACATTAGAAGCACCTGGTGTTGGTGCCTGGGTGACAAAGTCGCCTGAGCCGTTCGGCACACGTGCAATCGCATCTTCTGCGCTGTTACCATTGGCACTTTCATCTGCTTGAACAGTCTCGCCAAACCCGGCAAGCAGTTCAGCATCGTCCGCGTCGCCAGTTCCGTATACGACAACGTCAACAAGTCCGTCTGTTGTAATGGCTGTATCATTCGGGAAATCAGCGGCTGAGCCAACAAACACAGCAACAGCATCAGGGCCGTTCTGTAACGAGCCATTAGGGATGACCAAGCCAACATTTGCTACCGCAGCGTTACCAATAACGAAGAAGCCATTTGCATCCGTGGTAAGGCCGGTCAGGTCAATCGAGAAATATGACTGATCGTCCGAGCCATTATAGAATACGAGCACAAGGCCATCGAGTGAGGTATTGCCAGCGCCGCCATCATAAAGCTCAACAAACTCAAGTGTATCACTACCTGTGCTATCAGAATCTACTTCGTTGATGGTGATGTTAATCGAGCCCGGATCTACAGCAGAGTTTGAAAGACCCGGTGTTGGTGCCTGGGCCACAAAAGCGCCAGAGCCGTCAGGCAGTCGCGCAATAGAATCCGCAGGGCTGTTGCCGTTTGCACTCTCGTCAACTTGTACAGTTTGACCAAAGCCCGAAAGCAATTCCGCATCATCAGCGTCATTGGTGCCGTAAACGACTACATCAAGTAGGCCTGTAGTGGTGATTGCAGTGTCATTCGGAAAATCAGCTGGTGTGCCGATAAATAATGCAACAGCGTCAGCACCGTTCTGGATGCTGCCATTGTTAATCACCAGATCAACGTTTGCTACCGCCGCATTGCCAAGAACAAAGAACCCATTTTCGTCAGTGCTAAAACCAGTGAGGTCAAATACAGCGTATGACTGGTTGTCTGAGCCATTGTAGAGCACTACAACCAAGCCATCGAGTGAACTATTGCCTAAACCGCCATCATAAATTTCAATAAATTCAGCTACATCAGAGCCGTCAGTGTCGGAATCAACTTCGTTAATAGTGAACACTGGGTCATTGGTTACAATTTGGTTTGCCGCACCCGGAGTATTTATGGCTTCGCCAACGGTTGCTGTATCAACACCGAGGCCAGGCAAGCCCTGCCCGTCAAAATCATTCCGAACAAAATCGGTCACGCTGTCGGTATCAACACCGTCAACAGCACGGGAAACACCCCCTACTGTAAACGTGCCGTCATCAAAGTCTGAGCCAAGCACTACATTTGAGTACACCTGATCAGTTGAACCGCCATCCGTTAAAGCAAAGCCGTCAATCACTGCAGTGTAGGGGGTACTGTCTAATACACCGTCGTTATCTGTATCGAGATCATCACCTACGGAGCCTGTAAAATCGGAAACCAATAGATATGTGCTAGTGCCGTTCTGAAACAAGTTCGACGACAAGTCCGTTACAAAAAAGCCGTTTGCGTCGGTGGTTCCAATTGGAATTGCATTGAGAATGTTACCAGCGTTAGTGCTGTCGCCCTCAATTTCGATCAGAGTTAAATTGGAATAGTCTGTATTCGGGTCCCCGAATATTTCTACAAACTCGCTGGTATCAGCCCCTGTGTGGTTACGTACAATCTCATTGATAACTGGCGACGGCATAGTGATCTCCCTCTTCCCTAAATCATGTTTAACTGTGTTCTCACCGAATAATTTATGTATTCCCGCATTGCTTTGTTGCGACTTCCCCAAGCCATAATGCGACAAAACACTCTGTGCAAAAGGCGACACCGTAATCCCGTAGCGTCGCATTCCGCCAATCCTGACTATAAGGTCAGGAACCATAGGTAGCACCATATACCACCAAACATGATTTGTTAATGCTTGATTAACTATTTACTAAAATATGAGTTGAGTAAGCCATTATAGGAGCAAATAACCCTCTATAAGGGTATTCGTGTATACAAATCAGATATTGGGCGCGAGAAAACGCAGTTCTGGTGCGTAGAATCCAGAGAATCACAATATGGAGTATGTGAACTTTAGTTAAAAAGACCCATTGCTCGCCTAAAAATGATGTCCCGCCAATGCGCCGCACTTACTCATGATTGTAGAATGGGAAATACCAAAAAACTCAACCATGGCAGGAAATAATCATTCTACTGCGACGCGATGGGGAAGAAAACAAAGCCAAGAAGAGTGAACTTCACGAAATAGCGACCATAGCATTTGCTATCAGAACGGCATGCAGCTCATTACTGTGCTGACTGTTGTAGGCGCTCTAAATAAGCAGATTTCTGTTCCGCAACAAATTTGTGGAACTCTGCAGGATTAATAAATGGGTTTACGCCGGGCTTGGCGCCCACCGCCTGCCTTTTTTCTGTCATCCCGTAAAGAAAAGGGTGTTGGGCAATGAAAACATCCGGTGTTTGCGATTCTAAAAACGCGAACGTTGCCGCATAGTCCTCAGCAATTGACGAGTGGCGAGCATTGTCGTTTAGCCGAACGCCCTCATTCACACTAGTTCCGCCGACAAAAATCACATCAAACCGAGTGCCATCTTCTTCAATGGTCACAGTCCAGCTCGTACAGCCTTTTGTATGTCCCGCGGTGCGGTGTGCAATGAGCGTTACACCGCCTAGTGAAACGGCATCACCGTCTAATATTATTCTATCTACCACCACAGGCTGCCAGCCTTCCCCGCCAAGCGCAGAAGTATCTACGCCAGATGCAATTGCTTGGGCGTCACCGTCAAGCGCGACTATTTGGGCACCAGCAGCCGCCTTTATCGCGGCGTGGCCTTCAACATGGTCCCAGTGGGCATGGCTGGAAATAATATATTTGATATCGGTAACAGCAAAGCCTAGCGATTTGATATTGGCCTGTAGGTTTTCAGACATTGCAGTGGTGCCGGTATCAAGCAGGATTAGCCCCTCCGATGTCGCAATGATATGCGACGAAATTCCGGTCGTGCCAACGTAATAGATATTGCCGATAACCCTGAAAGGATCAATAGGCTGGCTCCAACGTATTCGTAAATCTTCCTTCGGAGACTGTGCTTCCACGCCAAACGGCACAATGCATAACAATAAGAAACCCAACACTACTTTCACAATTGCCCTCTTCTTTCGCAGTAAATATGTCATTTAGGCACGGGTTTGCAGCCAACTCCTTCACATCGGGATATTCTAGCCTGTGCTTACGCTTTAAATAACCAATTTGCAAAAGCATTGGAAATTCAGCTCGAAGTGGTTAGTGAAGACAGTACTCCCGGTTATTTGCGACGATTAAATAAATACCAAAATCAACAAAATTGCCTAGGCGAAAATTCAGACATACGAATTCTCGCGGCACTCAGTTTTCGATTATTTATGGAACTAAGCGCCTCATCGGCACTGCATGCGTGGTCGTTCCTTAAATAGAATTTTTCAAAAAATGGAATTTTTGCATTCAACTGAAGGCAGCAAACCTCTGCATTATTCCTGTCGTCGGGCTCTCAACCATAATGGCGCAAAAATACACCCTTATAAAGGTGGGGCAACGCTCTCCTCGCGCCCTCATTGACCAATGTAAATAGGATGTTGCAGGATAGCCTCGCAGCAATAGTTCAGCAGTTCCAATTGACATAAAACCGTCTATGTTTACAGATTTCGTCATAATCGAAATATTTCAACAAGAAACCAAAACGTAAGAATCATGCTATATTATAGAACACTTTGATAAATTTTTGATAAAAATTAGGGTTTAAATCCATTAAGTGACAAAAATCATAACCTCAGTTATTCGCGTCAGGATTCTATAAAGAGGGTAATGTGTAAGTATACGGAGCCAGCAGTTACCCTGTATTCTACGGGCATTTGACGTCAAGGTCAGACAGCGCCAATTTCTGTTTTACAGAAGAGTGCAATTTTTCACCTTTAAAAAAGCGCTTTCAAAATACACTTTTAGATGCGTACCTTACAATCTTAACAACAAGGGAATAATCAATGACTCGTCGTTTTGGTACTCTTCTACTGATTGTGTTTACAGTGTTTTTTGCCGTCGCGCGCGCTGACGACCTTCCGGTTTTATATGAACAGTATCTAGATTTAGCTGAACCAGACGCCGTGACCTATGTCACCGACCAGTTAAATGCAGCCGGCATCACTGAGACAGATTATCCAACCCTATATACGACACTACAACAGTCGCAGGCAATCTATGCTACGGCCAATTCGCTTGGTATAAACATCCCTGAAATCGTCGTTGATAACGGAAGCCAGACTCTGCAACCTATCTATATTGTTGTGCCTAGCTACGCTTCAGCGACAACGACGCTTTCGGCAGAATCGATCACTTCCATTCCCAACTTTCCGACCACAACAGTTCAAACAATTGGTATATATTCTGGCGATACTGCCGTGGCAGACCCAACAGGCGACATTACCGTGGGTGGCATATCCAGTCTGCTCACCGTAGTCAGCGGCTCGGCCCTAAGCGGTGTGAGCGATTACACGGCAGAAGGAGCTTCGACGTTCATCTACCCAGCATCCGTGCTTGGAGATACGGTAATGGCCCAACTCGGCCTCACCGCGGACGACGATATTGCTCTCGCACAAGCTACTGATCTCGATTTCACGACTACAGCCACAACGATTTCCATCACTAATACCGCGCCCGTAGATACCCAAGATGTGGGATTCATTAAGGTTTGCTTAGTCCGAGGCGACAGCGACTGCAGCTACACCTTCCCACAGGAAAACGGCGAATGGATCATGCAATTACCGTTGAGCGGTAGCGTGACCTTCAGTGAAGCCATTGCGACAGACCCCACGACCGGCCTACCGACTAACCCAGACTATTCCGTTGCCATTTATTACCCCGACCTTGGCGGAGGCTGTATCATGCCTGACACTGATTTTGCTAACCAGGTAACGGTG
>JAESRJ010000169.1 GCA_016764715.1 Kordiimonadaceae bacterium
ATGAAAGCATATCCGCCATGGGGTATCTATTCACGGCTTGTTTCATGACCCAAGGGAGGTCATCACCGAACCGAGACGCTTGCGTCAATACTGTCAAGGTGCGCTCATTCTCACCGTCACCAATTGCCACCACTTCCTGCGCGCCCATTACATAGAAACCCGCGTGGCCCGCATCACGTTTTCGGAGTGCAATATGGCTACCTTGTTCGTACTTAAATCAGAGCCGGATCTAGTGCCTTTACTCGAAGGACTTCACTCAAATGAAAACAGGGCACCAAGTGCCCTGTTTTCATACGTCTACCTGCCAAAAGGACAATTATCAGAATATAAAGTCAGCGGCAGTCAAGTCTGCAAGGTCAATGTTATTGATCGTAACACTGGTATTTTCATCAAGTGAAATAACTACACTGCCGCCCCTTTGAACACTAAGGGCTAACAATTCTTCAAGATCCAGAATACCGAACGCCGAAAGGTCAACAACATCGGTACCTTCACTAAAGTCGCGGATAACATCCCGTCCAGAGTCCTGCTCGAAAACAAAAACATCAGCCCCGGCATTACCGATTAACTGATCATTGCCAGCACCACCGTTGATGATATCGTCCCCAGCGCCGCCCCGCACAATGTCCCGACCTTCCCCGCCATTCAGAGTATCGTCACCCGAACCCGCGAAGATAATATCGTTACCACTACCTCCATCGATAGAGTTGTTTCCTTGCAAGGCAAAAATTCGGTCATTTCCCGCGCCGCCATCCACTACATCGTCTCCGGCACCAGGGGATAAACGGTCGTTACCCGCACCGCCCAAAAGGGTGTCAGAACCAGCACCTCCATCAAGAATGTCGTTGCCGTCATTACCAGTCAGAACGTTATCACCAGCGTCTCCGGTTAACCTATCAGCGAAATTTGTACCAATGAGGTTCTCGAAGTTACTGAAAGTCTCATTGATTGTGGTTGTCGCATTCGGTGAATAGGTTGCTGTCTCTGTGGCAAGGCTGGCTGTCACGCCAACACCGAGATTTGCAAAGCTGTTGGTATCATTGCCTGCGCCGCCGTCCAGCACATCCGTGCCGCCGCCGCCAGTGATCACGTCATCACCGCCACCGCCTGAGATGGTATTGCCTGCAGCGCCGTTGGCTGTCAGCGTATCCGCATCGTCTGAACCAACGATGTTTTCAATCGATGTCAGCGTATCCGTGGTTGATACTGCAACAATGCCGTCAGATCCTGCGTCTGAAAGGATATTCAATACAACAGCACCGTTGGTGCCCGCTGGTGCATTATGCAGGTGTGCTGCTAATGTCTCGCCTGACGTTAAGCCAACAATATCCAGATCAACGCTGTAGGTAACCGAACCGTCGACCGCTACAACAAGTGTAACTGTACCGGAACCAGTTGCCGTACTGTCGGATGTACCACCCGGTTCTTGGGCTGCGTCCAGGTCTCCCGAAAGCACGACGGTGCGCACACCGTCTACTGTAGTATCGCTAACCACCGTATCAAGCTGGCCGCGGATCTCGCCGCCCGGGAAATCGGCTGTATGTACATTGAAGTAAAGGTTGCCTGCTAGTGCTTCAGTGACAAAATCTTCGTTCGCTAGAGCGGCAGTATTCAATGAATTGAGTGCTACGCCTTCGAAGCTAAGGTTATAGCCGGTTTCGCGTGTCGCGCTGCCGTCACCGTTTGCATCAATTGTGACTGTAACGCCTACATCCAGATCATCGAAACGCGCCGTATCACTGCCGCTGCCGCCGTCAAGACTGTCATCGCCGAGGCCACCGCTTAGGGTGTCATCGCCATCGATACCATCCAGCTCATTATTGCCTTCGTCTCCGGTTAACTGATCAGCAGAGTTAGTACCAATGAGGTTCTCGAAGTTACTGAAAGTCTCGTTGATTGTGGTTGTCGCATTSGGYGARTAGGTTGCTGTCTCGGTAGCAAGGCTAGCTGTTACGCCAACACCGAGATTTGCAAAGCTGTTGGTATCATTGCCTGCGCCGCCGTCCAGCACATCCGTGCCGCCGCCGCCAGTGATCACGTCATCACCGCCACCGCCTGAGATGGTATTGCCTGCAGCGCCGTTGGCTGTCAGCGTATCCGCATCGTCTGAACCAACGATGTTTTCAATCGATGTCAGCGTATCCGTGGTTGATACTGCAACAATGCCGTCAGATCCTGCGTCTGAAAGGATATTCAATACAACAGCACCGTTGGTGCCCGCTGGTGCATTATGCAGGTGTGCTGCTAATGTCTCGCCTGACGTTAAGCCAACAATATCCAGATCAACGCTGTAGGTAACCGAACCGTCGACCGCTACAACAAGTGTAACTGTACCGGAACCAGTTGCCGTACTGTCGGATGTACCACCCGGTTCTTGGGCTGCGTCCAGGTCTCCCGAAAGCACGACGGTGCGCACACCGTCTACTGTAGTATCGCTAACCACCGTATCAAGCTGGCCGCGGATCTCGCCGCCCGGGAAATCRSCYGTATGTACATTGAAGTAAAKGTTRCCAGCCAGAGCTTCYGMTACRAAATCTKCGTTYGCYAGMRCYGMMGTATTCAATGAATTGAGTGCTACGCCTTCGAAGCTAAGATTATAGCCGGTCTCGCGTGTCGCGCTGCCGTCACCGTTTGCATCAATTGTGACTGTAACGCCGACATCCAGATCATCGAAACGCGCCGTATCGCTGCCGCTGCCGCCGTCTAGGCTGTCGCTATCCAGGCCACCAACAAGCTGATCGTCACCGGCATTGCCGGTGATGGTATCATCGCCAGCCAGCCCTCGAAAAAGGTCATTTCCGGCCGTGCCAYTTAGAGAGTTATTCCCGCCATCGCCCTCGACAACATTAAAGTCTGCTTCAATAATACCCATTTCCCGCCCTATCATGAATAAGTTTGCTGATACCCCAGCCGATCACCGCACTGAGAAACGGAGATATGGGTCCAGAAGATGAACCTCAGATTAAGTCAGTTGGCGGTGAATGGTAAGAAAAGTCGCCGGGCGATCACAAAGTGCGAAAAATCKAATTTGTGCCCAAAATAGCAACCCCCTATTCCGCGCAAATGAGCTAAAGGTGCCCATCCAAAWATGCTTCTATCGGGTTGTATATCTTGAACCTTTTCATTTATCAGCAGTTTTTAGAATAGCAGCTACGTCCGTTTATCGGTCCATCCAATAATATTGCGTTCAAAAACATCACGATCAATCACAAAGACGTGATGTTCACATCTAAAGATTCAAAACCAAATTTCAAGAAATGGCACAACACTACATATGGCWGAATTATTATTARTCTTAGCCACRCTCGCAGTCATTAGACCTTACCGTGTTGCCTGGACCTTGTTCGGTGTTTTACTTCATTGGGCGGCGATTTTGATRTACGTTTTGACTATGCACGCGACTSTGATTGGCCCTTAACACTTTCGGCTGGGCGGGATGCAGTCCTGCTACCCATCACCAGACACGAAGTATCGACGTTCGGGGTATCCACTTGTGGCCGTATGGATTAAGTTCAAAATTACGATCGATTTGGCGACCAATACACTTTGAAAACCCTAGACCTTTAATCGCGATACGGCAGGCAAAAAACAGTGAAAACYCCTAGTACTTCTCTMCGCAGTAAAGTCTCCAAACATTTGAACATCACGGCAAAAGGCGCCATTGACTTTGGCCTTATCAGTGTTCTGATGGCACTCGCTGCTTGTGGTCTAATGTATGAATATATTATGTCGCATTACGCTGGCAGAGTATTAGGGCTGATGGAGCACGCGATATTCGCCATGATTGGTGTTATGATCGTGGCAATGGGCTGCGGCTCGCTTGTGGCCAAAAAATTCCGCGATGCCAACCTTACATTTGTAGTCGTCGAACTGTTGATTGCATTTCTGGGCTCGGCGTCTGTATTGCTGATCGCTGGCGCGACAGCCTTACAATTTGAGATGCCGCGCATCCTTGCACARACTTTCCAGCTACCGCCTGAGTATTTTCCGGTAGAAGGCCTGTCATGGATCACGTGGTTTGCTCAAACTTTTCCCTTCTTCATTGGCTTTTTACTCGGCGTACTCGTGGGCATGGAAATACCCTTAATCGCCAGAATACGGGAAGAAGTATATGCGCGCCGCCTAATGCATAATACAGGAACAGTGTACGGTGCCGATTATTTAGGCGCGGGCATTGGAGCCGCCATCTTCATCCTATACCTGTTAAAAATCCCGCCAACTGAAGCCGTGCTGTGGGTCGCCGCGATGAACCTTTTTGTGGGGTTTGTCTTCCTGTTCCTAAGGTGGCRTTCCATGAAAGCCCGGAAGACACTGGTCATTATCCACTTCCTGGGAGCCGTTTTTCTGGGATGGCTCTCGCTCAATGTGGGTGACCTGCACCAATCGCTGGAAAACAGCCTGTATAATGAAGACGTTGTCTTCAGCCACACCACTGAATTTCAGCATATTACAGTAACCCAGCGCGGGCTCTCGAACGGCAAGTCGGTCCATACTTTGTATCTTAACGGGCGCTTACAGTTTTGCTCGTGTGATGAAGCGCTTTACCATTCTATGTTGACTTTGCCCCCAGCCCTGGCCTCGGCACGCCAGGACAAAATCCTCCTTATCGGCGGTGGGGACGGATTAGCCGTCAGGGATCTACTCCGCCTAGAGCCCTCCCGCATCGACGTACTAGAGCTTGACCAACAAATGATCSATCTCTTTTCTCRCCCAGARRATGGGCAAGAACCCGTTTTGRGCGGAGTATTGCTTGAAATGAACGAGCGCGCATTCCTYGATCCAAGGGTGAATGTTATCATTGGCGATGCCTWTAATAGCGTGAACCAATTGATCGATTTGGGCCAAACTTACGACATGATCATCATTGACTTGCCAGACCCTACCCATCCAGATCTCAACAAACTTTACAGTATTCCCTTTTATGAGAAAATTCGTTTCCTGCTGTCTGCAGACGGCGCTGTGTCGGTACAATCAACAAGCCCGTATCATACACGCAAAGCTTTCCTCACAATCGGCGTCACGTTGCGCGCGGCCGGATTTGACGGCGTCGAACGCTACCATACAAACATACCCTCGTTCGGGGAATGGGGCTGGACGATAGCGACCAAGCGCGGAGTATGGCCGCTAGAGCGGATCAAATCATCAACGCTKAAAATTTCACCAAAATCCGCAGCTGGCAGAGACTTTATAATCGCAAGTTTTGCTTTCCCGACGGGCCTTCTAGAAGGCGAAGCTTACTTAAAGGCGAACAGCATAGACAGTAATCTACTCTATTTCCTGCATGAAGAATCTTGGCAAATTGGAGAAACAAAACTTAATAACGGATAATTTTCTGCCGACGTTTGTACTGGCCCGAGTAGATCAATTTCGGGATGGTCGCCGTAACTTTCTGGCGTTGATATGCTGTTTCACATTATTCGGCGGCGCCTGCAGAAGGGTTTCTCTAAGCGTTACCGTTTTACGCCTGACGCCATCCGCCGAGCCATATGGCTTTATGCTCACTTCGCCTTGAACTTACGAGATGCTAGAGAGCCGTTGGCACAGCGAGRCCCGGATACTTCCTTTGAAACCGAACGGCGMCGGGTCTTGACGTTTGCTCAGCCGATAGCACTATACAACACCTTCAATTCAACACGTCGTTTATATAACCGGCTTCACTTCAAAGTGCTTGAGGCGCCATGTTGCAGCAGCGAAATACAGACAGCCGCCCGAAAGCAGAATTTTCCCCCAATATGCGATTTCACATTTGCGGCCCGAAGGATTTATTTAATGTTATTGGTGCGCTTTAGGGGCGCATCTTTAAACCAATTATTYGATACTTTAGCCGAATGGGWRGAGTGTTTGAAACACACSTCGCTCTATCAATCCGACGACACTCCGTCGCCTTGATCATTTTCAAAAAAATGATTAAGGCCCATCTCAAGAAGCATACTGATCAMTGTCAAKAATAGCCTGTCACTCTGGGGCATTCGTGGTTACTAGCGTGGAGAGATAGCCTACCTCAAATTGACAAGCCTTTTATTGGACTTTGGCTAGCCCTCCTTACSTCATTAACAAACACGCTATTTTTTGCTTAAGTGGGCATCCAGCATTTCCAGAGCTTGTGTCATTGTTTCCTCCGCACCAGTTTTRACGATGTAGCCCGCAACACCCAGATCATCAGCGGCTTGAATGTCGCGCTTGTCTTCTGAAGTTGACATAACGAAWACGGTCGTRTCTTTCAATKCRCTRTCAGCGCGTATCTCTGCCAKTARYTCTAGCCCGYCCATGCGCGGYAGRTTTAGATCAAGCAAGATRACATAAGGCTGCAGTAATTTGGTTTGGCCATTTTCRCCGCGTAACATTTCAAGCGCCTCAATACCGTCTACYGCCACTTTGAACGGATTGRCKACTTTCYTTTTCGCCAGCGTTCGGCGCAGGCCCATTACGTCAACTTCRTCGTCTTCGACAAACAAAAGCAGAATTTCTTCCTTCATGACGAGACCTTTACGCATTAGGCAGCGAGAATTTAACGTTGGTTCCTATATCGCCGTCWGCACTRGCAATCCAAACCTTACCGCCGTGGCGTTCTATCAGYTTTTTAATGATGGCAAGGCCCATGCCACTGCCTTCAACCACGTCTCGGGATTTCAGCGTTTTGAACATCCCAAAAACACGGTCATGCATATCCGCAGGGATCCCGGGCCCATCATCACAAACGGAAAAAATATGCTCGGCTTCAGTCGCCTCGTGCTGAATTGTAATGAGCCCTTCTTTCTTGTGGTGGTGTTTGATTGCATTTGAAATCAGGTTTCGAAAAATAATCTGCAAAGCCGCTGGAATTGTTTCAATCGTGGGCAGATCATATTCGATGACAAAGGCTTCTTGCGACAACCCTAATATATCCGTGGTCTCTTCGATAACTTCATTCAAGTTTACGCTTGTTGTCAGCTGTTGTTCTGAGCCGAGCCGGGAATATTCAAGGAGGCTAGCAAGAAGCCCTTCAAGGCGTTTTACGCGAGCCTTTAGTAGTTTCAAATAAGACCGGGTTTCATCGGACATTACATCCTCAATATCTTCTTCAATCCAATTGGATAACTCGTGGATCGACCGAAGCGGTGCCTTCAGGTCATGCGAGGCAATATAGGCGAATTGTTCCAGATCTTCATTCGAACGTTTGAGGTCACGTGCATATTCAAAAGTAACAATTTCAGCTTTTTTCCGATCGTTAATATCCTGTATTGAGCCCGCCATYCTAATMGCGKTGCCTTTAGWATCKCGWGTAACYTTTCCTGTGCTTAAAAACCAGCGGTAAKCGCCGCTCTTGGTTTTTATGCGGTGTTCCACTTGGTAGGGGCCGTCGCCGGAAAGGTGCGCCCGCATCATGGCCTCAGTTTCGGCCAAGTCGTCGGGGTGAATAGCTGCCTGAAAAGTCGAATCTTTAGCCGCTATTTCTATATCGTGGTAGCCTAGCAATTCGTAAAAATACGGGGACCAATACTCAGTATCGCCGTCAATATCAACGCGGTCCCATATACCAACACTAGAGCCGTCTACTGCTGCTTTGAAACGGTCTTCACTTGACTGCAATTGCACCGTTCGCAGCGCCACTTCTCTTTTTACCGTCTCGTGTGATCTGCTAAATAGTACGACAAACAAGCTTGAAAGCGCTGTAATCAGAAGGGACCCAAACAAAGTTAGCCGTTCATTCAATCGGTTTGATTGTGTGAAGCCTTCCTGTTTGGGAAAAAGCTTCATGGCCCACGCACGGCGGCCAAACTCAATCGTTTTTTCTCGTACAAGTCGCCCTTCATAGCTGGTGGAACTGCGGCTATCATACAGACCTTCTTGCGTGGCCGCGTCAGTCACCACAATATCGATGTTGTCTACAAGGGTAGCTCGGGACTTAATGAGCAAGTCGCCAACACGCACCACAATCAAAGCAAATCCAGTAAGCTTTAAACGGCGCCCTTCAAGGCTTGCAGGGACTATTCCGCCTTCATACATTGGCAAAAACACGAGCACGCCAGCTTGAGACGCCTTTTCCTGTACGAGTGTAATGCGCTGGGTCATCACAGCCTCACCAGAATCTCGCGCTTCCACCAGTGCTTCGAGCCTTGCAGGGTTTGACGCCAAATCAAACCCAACGGCTGCCTCGTTGCCTTGCAGCGGGTGAACGTAATAAACGGGGAAATATTCCGCTCGTTCAAGAACCGGAATAAGCCCTTCAGGTGACCGTTCTACAATTTTAAAGTCTTCGTAGCCTGCTTTATTGGCCCTATCTACATAACGATCCATTTCCTGAAWAGGAATACGCGGTATCCATTCAAGGGCCTGAACTTCTGGGTGCCGCAACATCAGCGAGGCAGAAAACTGGCCAAACTGCTKTAGACTGCGMACATTACCATTTTCCAAAAATGCCTTTAGCGCCGTTAACAGGTCTTCGGTTTCCTGRATGGTTTCCTGCGCGACAAAAAAATGATTATCTGCCTGCAGGGCAAAGGCGCGTTCCTCATTTGTAATGCGCAGCTCCCGCACCAGCGAGTAAACGAAATTAGAGGCAACGAGGCCAATTATAATAACCACAACTGGGATAATATATTGTTTGTAACGGATCGTCATAGAGCCATGTTTTCCTAGATAAACTGGTTGCATATGTTACTCAATTACCGCCCTAAAACAGCTTGATCTCTTTCGGGCGCGGCCACAAGTCACCAGCTGAATTTATACTGTATTCCCAGCCCGATGTTATCGACGTCAGAGCGGCGAAACTCGTTAATCCGGTATTCGCCAATAGCAAACAAATTGTCGAATAAGCGGAAGCCTAATTGTACTTCGCCGACTATAGGAGCTGACGGGAAATTATCCGGTAAATCCTGATTAAACGTTTGGTCTGCAAAACCCGCCAAATACAGCCTGTCCGTCAAATAGGGGAATGTCATCTTAAAAACGTGCTCTAACTGCCAGACGTAAGGGTCTTCATGATCAATTTGAACGGCGTGTAAATTCACAGAATAGGCAAGGTTTATACTGTTGAAAAAGCTCTTCAGAGCAGCCGTATCATTGAGACGCCAACGAATGCCAAGCCTGTGTCTGTCGTTGTCATCGCCAGACCTGAAATTAAGTTGCACCGTAAGATCAAACGGCGAGTTTTTCGTGATTTGCCACCGCAAATTTTGTTCTGTGTAAAAACTGTTAGTATCAGGGTTGCCGCCCGTGCCTATACGCGTGCCAAAATTGTTGAGGCTAAAGTAGGAAAGGCGCGAACTGATTTTCTGAAAGGCATTGATCGTCAGGTAATTATCGCTCTTGGTATCTGTTAAAATGGGATACCCATTGAAATCAAGAAAACCCGGCAAATTATCCGCGGATTGGGCATGGGCCTTTAAGGCATAGCCTTCGGCCATTTGTATTGCCCCGAAGAGGAGCATTAACACGAGGCTGCGAAAAAAAGATAATAATGGCCTGCACATCAAAAATACTCTTTTACTTTAAAGCCTTAATTGGGCTGGAAGCTTAAGCTTTGTAAGGTTTCACCTTGTCATATGACGTTTAACAAAATGTTACCGAACCTGCCATTGAGTTACCGCATTGATTGAAGGTGACACTATGTTTGCCCAGTCAAAACTTAGTAATGGTTTTGACAAAGCTTTGGCAAACTAAGCCCGACTGCGGTTATTCTTTGCTCGATTTGGGGGAGGCTTAGAAGCACAACTCGCTTCGTAAACTTAATCGCAATGAAAATCCAACGTCGTGATTTTTTTCGAAAAAAGTGCCCTCACCCCCCCAAGTGGGATTCTGACCTGTGGTATTATGGAAACGAGTGGTGCGCTTTAGGGGCGCATCTTTAAACCAATTATTCGATACTTTGGCCGAATGGGAAACGTGCCTTAAAAGTACTTCACTGTACCAGCCCAACGGTGAACCATCGCCCTGAACGCCTTCTTAATCCCCCCATTCCAGAACTACATTTGAACCAATATTAAGCCCTGCTTCTAATCGAAGCGGGGCTTTTCTTTTAACTTAATCACGAGAATGCTTTGACTGACCAAAAACCCAAACGCCCAGCCCCGCTTTCTATCCGGCTTTCGCCAGAAGAACGCGCACGGCTGGAATCTGACTGTTTGGGAATGTCTCTAGCTTCTTACATCAAATGGCGTGTGTTTGACCCTGATAAGCCACCGCCCCGTATTCGCGGCAAAGTACCTGTAAAAGACCATATGAAACTGGGCCAAATTCTCGCCCTGCTTGGCGCTTCCCGCATTGCCAGCAACATCAACCAGCTTGCTAAAGCTGTTCACTCGGGCAGCCTGCCAGTAACGCAAGAAACTGAGCGGGATTTAAACCGAGGCTGTACTGATATTGCAGATATGCGCCGTATGCTGATTGAAGCATTGGGGCTGACAGAATGATTTTGAAAGCGTCGCAACGCGGCGGTTCAACACAACTCGGYCAACACCTKCTRAAAACTGACGAAAATGAGCATGTTGAAGTCCATGAAATCCGGGGGTTTATGGCAGATGACATTGCGGGCGCGATGAAAGAGGCGCAGGCCATTGCCGTGGGGACCAAGTGCAAGCAGCATTTATTCTCGCTGTCTCTAAACCCGCCACAAGACGCGGATGTTTCCACCGATAGCTTTGAAGACGCGCTTAGAAAAGTTGAAGAAAGAACCGGGCTTACAGGCCAACCCCGCATCGTTTTTTTTCATGAGAATAAACCGCCGCCGCTGCCTATTTATAGGGAACCGTATTAAGGCTGACGAGATACAGGATTATCATGGTCTGTCTTTTTATTTTATGGACAAGGAGCGCCGTGGCTGAAATCGAGACAGCGGAACCTCTGGCTGTACCTGGCAAAGTAGAGAAATGCGTTTTTCCAGCAAAAAAACGATGCCACCCTTCTAAATTTATAACAGGTGTATTGACTTTAGGTCCATTTTTTCTAACAATCATTAAAATTTTGAATGATCATTAGAAAAATTGATACCTACAGCCCAGGTTTGAATTTCATCCGTCACGTTGCTTCTTAAGTCTATTGAACCCTCATTGGAAGAATTACGCATATGTYCTGCGGTAAAAACATCTCTCGGGTAACTCCTCTAAATCAGCACGCCGTTATTCCTGATCATAAACAGCACGGTAACAAATCGTGTATTTTCAAATTATTGAGGCTCCAATGACAAGCAATTCAGAGACAGTTCAAGTATCATCCCCTGCACGCTTGAGCGATATTCCCGGTGAAAGGGGACTACCAATTTTTGGCCATACGCTCCAGTTGGTGAGAAATCCTGGTGAGTACAACAAACGGATGAGTAAGAAATACGGGCCCGTTTTCCGGTCAAATTTGTTCTTCCGCGATATGGTTACGTTAAATGGYCCTGAAGCGAACGAATTYGTTCTTWTRGACMAGGGMAAGAATTTTTCCAGTAAAAAAGGCTGGGAAATGAATTTGAAACGGCTGTTTCCTCGCGCTCTCCTGCTGATGGATTTAGACGAACATAAAGCCAACCGCCACGTCATGGCCGCAGCCTTCAAAACCGGACCTATGAAAGGCTACCTTGAAGGCCTTAACGCGGCCATACCAGCAAGTATCAAAGAATGGGGCAAGGCTGGATCTTTTGAATTTTATCCTGCCATCAAAAAACTTTCGCTCGGTTTGGCGGCCGGTGTGTTTTTCGGCATTCCTGCAGGCGCAGATAGCTTAAGGGTTAATCAAGCCCTCACAGATATGGTGCTTGCATCGGCTACTGTCTTCCGCTTCGCCCTTCCTGGAACCCAAATGGCGAAAGGGTTGAAAGGTCGGAAATTCATGATTGAGTTTTTAGAGACGCTTATTCCTGACAGGCGCAAAAGTGCCGGGAAAGACCTATTTTCCCAACTGTGCCAAGCGAAAGACGAAGACGGCAAAGGCTTCACCGACCAGCAAATAATTGACCATATGATTTTCATGTGGGTAGCGGCGCACGATACCATCACCAGCTCCGTGACTACTTTGATGTATCAGCTTGGTTTAAACCCAAAATGGCAAAGCAAAATACGGGATGAAATCAAAGGCCTTGGCCTCAATGATGGCAATTTGCCCTATTCGCTCATGAACAAATTAACCTATACTGACTATTGCTTTAAAGAAGCCCTTAGGCTCATGCCTCCCCTAACCGGTGTCATGCGCGAAACCATTCGCGATGTGGAGTTTGGTGGCTACGTAATCCCCGCCAATACACGTGTTAACATTAGCATTATGGGTACCCAGCGTTCGGCTGACCACTGGGATAAGCCTTCAGAATTTGACCCAATGCGATTTTCCCCTGAGGGCGGCGTTAAAACGCGCCACCGTTTTTCCTGGATACCATATGGTGGCGGTGCCCACATGTGTCTTNGGGCTGCATTTTGCCGTCATGCAGATGAAGGTGATCATGACCCATCTTTTGCCGCACTATGAAATCAAATTGCCTGACAACTACAAAGCCGATTACCGGATTATCCCTGTACCTATGCCCAAGGACGGCATGCCAGTAACTTTAAAACCTATCAAATAACGTATAGAATTGGGCCACGGGTAAACGGCCCTAACTGTATTTGTGGTAACTGGAAGCACCACTAATAAAAACACCCCTGAAACCTTTATCACTGGTTTCAGGGGTGTTTTTTCTAGCGGGCTGTGACCCGTCAATTACCTCTCAAAATCAACAGCTCTATAGCAAGAAATTCCTAAGCCTTACCTATTGCTTGTGCCAGCCGTGTCATTGTGTCGTTGGCGGAACGCGGGTGTTCGGGCTTGGAAAAATCAGTGATGTTACACCAGTTTTCCGCAATATCTTCAACAGAGGCCGGCATATCTGCGCCGAGTGCAACGCCTGGTGAGCGTTCCCACGCAACCGCTGCGTACCAACCGCCACCCACTTCAATCAACTGTCCATTGGCCGTATTGTCTGCGTGGCATAACCACAGCACAAGCGGCGATACATGATCAGGCTGCAATGCATCAAGTACCGGCTGCGGCATAATGCCAACAGTAAGGCGCGATGCTGCGAGCGGCGCGATAGTATTTACCATAATTCCTTTGCCCCCGCCCTCTAGCGCAAGCGTTTGACATAATCCGTGAACGGCCAGCTTGGCTGTAGTGTAGTTTGCCTGCCCAAAATTACCATATATGCCGGCACAAGAGGCGGTCATGACAATACGGCCGTAACCAACCTCGCGCATATGCAACCATGCAGCTTTCGTGGTTTTATACGTACCGTGCAAGTGCACTTTTAGCACCAAATCCCAATCTTCTTCCGTCATCTTGTGAAAAGTTTTATCCCGCAGGATACCTGCGTTATTGACCAGTATATCAATGCGGCCATATGTATCCATTGCTTGCTCAATAATGCGGTCGCCGTGCTCAACAGAATCGGTGTTTGCAATTGCTTGGCCGCCCGCGGCTTTTATCTCTTCAACCACGGCTTCAGCAGCGGTTTTACTGCTACCGCCGCCTGATGTATCACCGCCCAGATCGTTTACAACGACACGTGCGCCGCGTGCGCCAAATTGCAGCGCGTGTGATCGGCCAAGGCCACCGCCCGCACCAGTTACAACAACCACTCTGTCATCAAAACGAAGGTCTGCCATTTTTAGAATCTCCCAAAATAAATTTGTATGTCGGTTAGGCTGAAAGTTCGTTAAAGGGTTTGCCTTTATCCGGTCGCGGATCTCCCGGCAAACCGAGCACGCGCTCAGCAATAATGTTTCGTAGAATTTCGTCCGTTCCGCCCGCAATGCGCATACCTGTTGCCCAATACCAAGTGCGTTCAACGCTTGACCAAACCTCGCCGAGTTCACCCGATTGCAAAGCGCCTTCTTCACCCAAAAGGTCCATTGCAAAATAGGATGCCTGCTGGCTCTGATATGCTTCTACTACTTTGTTGACTGACTGTTCGGGTCCCGGAATGCCACCTTTTGATAGGGCGGTTTGGGCACGCAGTAAAAGCAAGCTCAGTGCTTGTTCGTTCACCCAAAAATCTGCGAGCCGTTGCCGAACTCGTGCATCTTCAGAAGCCGGTATTTCCCCGATTTTGGTGGACCGGGCGATATTGAGAATTTCTTTTGAGTTTAGGAACCCCATGCCGAGGCCAGCCTGTAGCCTTTCCTTCATKAGCGTYGAKATCGCAACGCCCCATCCGCCGCCAACGTCGCCGAGCCGGTCGCTGTCAGCAATACGCACATTTTCAAAAAATACTTCGTTAAACTCTGCGGTGCCCGCGATTGTACGAATAGGCCGTACCTCAACACCGGGCGTTTTCATGTCCACAATAAACATGGTCAGGCCTTTGTGTTTGGGCACTGATGCATCTGTTCTCACCAGTAAGATGCCGAAATCACAAAAATGCGCGCCAGAGGTCCAAACCTTTTGGCCGTTGATCACCCAGTCGTTGCCGTCTCGCACAGCTTTTGTACGTAGTCCCGCGATATCAGACCCACCTGAAGGTTCAGAGAAAAGCTGGCACCAGATTTCCTCACCGCGATAGGCTTTTTTGACATAGCGTTCCCGGTGATCGTCAGTGCCGTATTCGATAAGGGTAGGGACACACATGCCTAAGCCGATTTCGTACACACCGCTTGGTGTATCGTAACTGGCTTCTTCCTGCCGGTAGATGGCTTCCTGAATGTGGCTGCCGCCTTCGCCGCCAGCTGATTTAAGTACAGTTATAGCCGCGAAACCGGCATCCATTTTTTTCGCCTGCCATTCAACCGCACGCTTTAGGCCTTCCTTATCGCTAGGGTCAAGGCCGATAAGCTGGTTACCCACAGTCAACGGTTTGGCATTGTCTGTGAGCCAGTCCGTTACGCGCTTGCGGAATGTTGCTTCTTCTTCTGTGTCATTGAAATCCATCATATTTCCCCTTAAGCAGCATTTTTTTCTTCAAGAGTATCAATAATACGGTCGCGCCATCCGTGGCTGGACCCAAGCATTAGGGCATCTGCACGGGCACGCCTGTAAAAAAACTGACAATCAGATTCCCATGTAAAACCAATGCCGCCATGTGTTTGAATGTTTTCCTGCGCGGCAAAACTAAGCGCTTCAATCGCGGAAATTCGTGCGCTGGCTGCAGCAAGCGGTAACTCACTAGCACCGTCGTTCAGTGCCCACGCGGCCCAGTATGCATGCACACGCGCGAGTTCAATTTTGATATACATGTCAGCAAGTTTGTGTTTGATCGCCTGGTACGTGCCGATGGATTGGCCGAATGCCATGCGTTCCTTCGCGAAGTTTGTCGCCATTTCCAGCGCACGCTGGGCAGCKYCAACTTNTKCMANMTKCAARAYWRMYMGNAARMGSYRYKSWRRMGGTRAWGSGCNWKCWCGYGCGTATCGCTGGCTTGGCTAATCTGTACGCAAGCAGTGTCCTGAAAAACCACATCCGCCAGCGGCCTTGTTGCATCCAGCGTTTTCCGCGTCTTTCGCTGCACGGTTTTATCGCCTAATTCCACTAGGCATAATACGCTTTGCTTCGCGGTTGTTCGCGCCTCGACGATCGCAATTGACGCCTGCATTCCGTAGGGCATCGTCGGTATTGAACCCTCAATCTTACCATTTTGCAGAAGCATGGGCAGTGAAGCAATCGGCGCATCGCGGCGTGGACCGCCTAGGGAAAACGAACCGCTAACTTCCCCAGACGCCAATTTGGGAAGCCACTTGCTCTTTGTTGGCTCGTCCGCATGTTTTTCAAGCGCAACAGCACAAACACCAGCACTGCCAACCAGCGGTGTTGGTGCCATACTATAGCCAACCTCAAACGCTGCCACGCATAATTCAAGCGCGCCTAAACCAGCTCCGTCATATTCCTCAGGAATTGCCGCCCCCAAAATACCTAGATCCGCGATAACAGACCAAGCTGCATCCGATTGGCCGCATTTCTCTTCCAACACCCGGCGCACTTCCGTCAGGGGGCATGTTTTTTCCAAAGCACGGCGCACTTGCGCGGCAAACATTTTTTGTTCATCTGAAAAATCAAAGTTCATAGTCTTTTTTGTTCCTTGAAACTTACTGATATGCCAGCCCCGAATGGGTTTTCAGGGATCTGTCGAGACTTTCCTTTTTTGCCAGAATGTTGGTTGTGGACATCATCTGGAAAAGGCAGTTACGGCAGCGCAATAACGGCCTCTCCGTCAAGCGTAACGGTGTCATCATCGATGAGCGTTTTCAGGCCTATGCGCACGCGTTGCTCACCGTCCTCTTCAAAACGTTCGAGTATCTCACCGGTGCAGCGAACGTTGGCTTTCACTGGCGTGATGGCCGAGAAGCGAACCTTATAGCTGCGGATATTTTCCTGCGGAGCGTGCAACGTTAGCAACTGGCCCAGATAGGCCATCGACAGCATGCCGTGCGCAAACACATCTTCCATACCAAATTTTTTGGCCACATCCAGATCAATATGAATGGGGTTCATATCACCTGATCCGCCTGCGAACATTGCTAAAACCCAGCGGCTGATCGCGCCACATTCATAGGTTTTAAGGCGGTCACCAACACGGAGCGATTTGAGAGTTTCGTAATTCACACTGTGCATTCCTTAGTTTCGCACAACGGCAACTGTGCGGGCCGTAACACACAGGTCGTTATGTTGGTTATGGGCTGTGGTTTCCTGGACAATGAAGTCGAGTTTGCCGCCTTTTTTGCTGTAGATATCAACTGTTTTTGTGTTTATGCGCACGCGGTCCCCGGCATACAGCATTTTATGATAAGTGAAATCCTGCTCACCGTGCAAAAGCGCGCCGATGTTAGGTATCATTTCGCTGATATTATTTTTTGCGCCCGGAGCGATAAGCCCCAGGCTAAACACCCAGGTTGGCGGCGCAGGGAGCGCAGGGTGGCCCGCCGTAATCGCCGCCGCGTCATCCGTGTAAATTTGGTTGGTTTCACCCGTAGCCATTGCAAAAAGCTGTAAGCGGCCTTTCTCAATATCCACATACCGGTCACCGGATTCGACGCCGAGCCATTTAGGGTCAATYGCCATACTATGSTCCCTTATGCGCGTTCATAGATTGTYACCACGGCGGCTCCGCCGAGGCCGATGTTATGCTGCAATGCATGGGTAAGGCCTTCCACTTGCCGTTTTTCAGCCTGACCGCGCAATTGCCACACCAGCTCAGCACACTGCGCAAGACCTGTAGCCCCGAGAGGGTGTCCTTTCGACAGTAGGCCGCCGGACGGGTTGGT
>JAESRJ010000170.1 GCA_016764715.1 Kordiimonadaceae bacterium
AAATTCTACGAATATTTACACTTCGTTAACCTTTAGCTGTAAAATTTCGTGTATAGACATGCTAACGGAACTTTTTTAGGACGCCGTTTCTAATCTTACCCGGTGCCCTGGAAAACGAACCGCATTGAGTATTTTTGCCCCCTTGAGGGGAGTGGCAAGAAGGAAGCCAGGATGGGTAGACCCGCCAAATTTAATAAAGACGATGCTATTGCTATTGCAATGGAAGCCTTTTGGGATAAAGGCTATGAAGCCGTATCGGTTAGTGAACTGGCTGCGGCCATGTCTATTACCCGGTCCAGTTTTTATAATTGTTTCAAAACGCGCGATGCGCTCTTTGAAAAGGTGCTGGATTTATACAAACTGCAGGCACCTGATTATTGCCTGACGCAGCTTGGTCCCAATGCCCCCATTATCCCAGCAATACGCCAGTCTATCAGAAATTTGTGCCGTGACCGCGCGGCAGATCCTGATGCTCGCKGATGTTTGATCATTACGTCGCTTGCCCAGATAGCAGCTGGCGACATCACGGCACCGCCTTTAGTTGAGATGATGAAAGCAAAAATCGATCGGTTCGACTATTTGCTTACCACGGCTGTTGAACGCGGCGAGGCCGTGATCGACAACCCCTCCTTGGCGGCACGCACGCTCATGACCCATATGATGGGCATTAATATGATCTGCAAAATTATCCGCAATGAAGAGGAACTTTGGGCCATATCTGACAAAGTCCTTACCTGCATTGGTATTGTCGAGAAATAGGTGTTTATTATCAGCGTTCCTGGTTTCTACTTCTAGGGACGTAGAGGGTTACCACTCAAGCCGCCCCTTAAGGTTCAGAAGTCGTCTTCAACCACCTCTGATAAATCCATAAAGTCACTAACCGCAGCCCACACTTGCGCCCTGCACTCGTCTTTTTCTTTCAATATTTCGTGCATGGCGCCTTCAATACGCACCAATTTAGCATCTGGCATCCTCGCARCAAASGYAGMCTGMGCCTYGTTATCGACAATYACRTCTTCGCYAGCCTGCAGCATAAGGACCGGSKTTTTAATSGCCTCWGGCACGCCMTCAGCATTGAGCWTKTCYGTKGAYTTRATCGCCTCCAGCAACCAGCGRTAWGTRGCACCGCCCACTGCCAAGCGCTTGTCTTTGGTATTAATGAAGTGGTCCTCATCGCCGAACCGGTCGTCATCGCTGGTTAGCAATTTACGCCAGCCCCAGCGGCCGTCTTTAATCGCTGTATGCCCAGGGATGTAAGACCGCCCTTTGCCGATCATATTCGAAAATGCCGCAAGGCCCTTCGCAAGGAAAGCCGGAACGCCGCCCGTGTATATCCGCACCATAGGGGCAATCAATACGGCTTTTTCCACTAAGTCAGGGTGTGCGTGCAAGGTGCGCAAAATAACATGGCTGCCGGCCGAATGGCCCATCAGGTAATAGGGCCTTGGCATCTTATTWTCCAAAACCTTTTCAAACATGGTTTTCACATCAACAATATGCTGATCAAATGTTTCTACATAGTGCTTATTGCGGTCCGGATCGGGCCTGAAAGACATACCCTGTCCGCGCAGGTCCATCGCAGCGCAGGCGTAACCAAGCGCATTAAAAACACGCACATCTTCGATGAATTTTTCGATAAACTCAGTACGGCCCGGCATAAAAATAACCGTCCCTTTAATATCAAGTATCTTACTGGCCGGGAAACGCGCGTAGCGGATCAGCTCTCCGTCGTTAGCTTTGAAATAATCAAAAACCGCGTCTGGCATAATGTCCCGACGTTTTGCTTTCGCCTCAGCCAACATTTCTACACTCGGTACCTGTTTATCTGTCACGTCTCTCTCCGTCCGCTGCGGGGCCTTGGCAATTCAGCGCGCATCAACGACGCATCTGTTTATTTATCCAACTCATACTTTTATAGAAGCAGCAACTTAATGAAAAGCCTTAAAAGCTACACAATTAATTGTTCAACGTGCTTTTGACTAGGGAAATTTGGGTTWTTTTTCTATATCTATACTGTATGCGTGGATTTAAATACTAAAGAAAAGAGAAAATAGGGTTACAAATACACCCATTCCGTAGCGGAAAAGGCTTTTTCAGTTAATCTTTGCTAGCGGCACTAGGCCCTCCTTAAGAAAAGCCTAAAGATAACGCACCTTCTCCCCTTTATACAGTGAGAGCAGCCTCCGATCCAAAATCTCAACAATCGCCGTTCGACTGAAATTCCCCCTCAATATCAGCTTACGAATCGTTTGCCCAAAACGCCGCAAACAACGCAAAGCCGCATAAAACCGCCAATATACTTAACAGAACCTTTTCATATGGGTCCAATAGTCGGTAATTTTTATACATACCCATTTCATAGTAAATTTACTTTTCTCGTATAAAATCAAATACTTAATTCACCTTATCGGTGTGAGTTATGGCAGCAATGCTRCCGGGGTTAACGACGTATTTGCCTCAAATTGTTCGGGTCGCTAGACAGAAACCATCATTCGCGGTCCCCTTACTAAACGTTTATCAACCGAGAGTGAGTATGAAAAACTACCTGACATCCCCTAATTTCCGGCAGCTTATCTCCAGATTTAGCCGTGACCAAGAAGGCAGTTTGCTACCGCTRGTGGCCGCCAGCATGATGATGCTAACCGGTGCAGCAGGCGTCGCAATTGATGGAGCGCGGATGTTTTATGTCAAAGATGTTCTGCAAAAATCGCTTGATAGTGCGGGCCTTGCGGCAGGGCATGCGATGGATGCGGAGACCATGGAAAACGACGCCCGTGAGTTTTTTGAAGCCAACGTTGCCTCAATTGCAAACCTGTTAACCAGCAGTTCTATCTCAACCACAATAAGCGAAGACAGTAAAACTATCACCCTTTCCGGCACGGCAACAATCGCAGCCTCGTTCACTAAACTGTTTGGTGTGAATGAGATCACGCTCAATGTCTCCACAGAGATTTTACGCGAAACGCGCGGCATGGAACTGGCCATTGTTATGGACAATACRGGGTCGATGGCATCGTCGGGGAAAATGGACGCGGCAAAAGAAGCAGCAGCCCTACTGGTGGAAACCGTTTACGGCGATGAAGACACGGGCACTAATCTGTGGGTAAGCGTTATCCCTTACGTGGCACATGTGAATATGGGGGAAACGCATGAAGACTGGCTTTCCTCTGCCGGGCAAACGCGTATAGACAACGGAGATTTCCTGCCGACTGAATGGGCTGGCTGTGTGATGGTGCGAGCCGACGGTGAAGACTTAACCGATACGCCGCCATCAGAAGAACCCTTTGAGCCATGGTACTGGGAAGATGAGCCCAACTATTACTATTATTATTATGCCAACAACTGGATCGATGACTACGGCAACCGAACCATTAACGAAAGCAACAACCGTTATAACGCCAAAGGCCCTAACAGGGGGTGCGGTCAAGCCATTCTGCCGCTAACCGAAAGCAAAGCAACTGTCTTGGCTGCAATCGACGAAATGGCGCCCTGGAGCTTCGGCGGCACTGCAAGCCCAACCGGCTTAGCATGGGGATGGCGCACTTTAAGCGAACGGTGGCAGGGGTTATGGGGCGGCTCAACACCCGCTGAACTACCGCTGGCAAATGACGCGCCCTTTATGGATAAAGTGCTGATCATTCTGACAGACGGAAAAAATGAGTTTATTTCCCGCACGACATCACTCGGCAGATCAGACTTCACTGCGTACGGCACCATTACCGAGTTTGGTTTCTCTTCAACGAGCGCTGCACGCGATGAAGTTGACGACCGGTTTGATGATCTGTGCCAGAATGTAAAAGACGGTAGTATCATCATTTACGCGATCACTTTCGGCAGCTCGCCCGATAGCTCAACCAGAACCGCGTTCGAGAACTGTGCMACCAACCCTGCCTTTTATTTCCACGCGCCTTCAAATGGCGAACTGCAGGACGTATTTGACACGATCGGGCGGCAGCTCTCAAACCTGCGCTTGTCTCAGTAAAGGTCACCAGTGAAACTTTGGCCCAAAATACAGATAGGAAAATCGGCGCGCACTGCACCCGGTGGCCTTGCCCGCGACGAAAGCGGCAGCGCCGCTGTCGAGCTSGCGCTCGGGCTACYGATCSTGCTTGCGACCATCATGGGTATYTTTGAAGTGGCAAACTTCTTCTTTGTATCAGCGGCGGTGGAAAACGCGGTGCTGCATGCGTCCCGCTTCGGGATCACCGGCAGCACTACCGAYGGTGTCACGCGYGAACAGCGCATGCGCGACATTATCGCCGAACAAACYTTTGGCCGGGTTGATATGGATACGGTGGTAATTGAAACGCTGGTTTATGAGCAATTTGCCGATATCGGTGCCTCCGAGCCCTATACTGATGCCAACAGCAGCGAGACCTACGACGAAGGCGAAGAGTATGTGGACGTAAACGGCAACGGCGTTTGGGATGATGATATCTCAACCGCKGGCCTCGGCGGCGGCGGCGACATTGTGCTCTACCGTATTTCATATTCCGCCAACAGTATCACCGGTTTTGGGGACTGGGCAATGCGGTCCATCAACATCTCGGCAACAGTGGCGGTACGCAATGAGCCTTATTAACAGCATAACCAGACGCTGGGCCGCACGCCGCATCGCCAAACGCCTGGCTGCAGACGAAGAGGGTTCGATCCTAACCGAGCTTGCTTTATCGATGCCTATTTATATTGGGCTTCTGACGGGCGTGGTGGAGGTTGGCAACTATCTACTGCTTAACCTCAAGGTTCAGCATACTGTGGTCACAATAGCCGACCTGGTGACGCGAGACGAGGCTATCACTGAAGCCGTAATCACTGATATCTTCCARGTGATCCCCCACATTATGGCACCTTACTCTACCGGTGTTGATACGGTAACGATCATTACATCCATCAGCCAGACAGAGGATGAGCAAGCAACGATCTTCTGGCAGCGCAGTGGCGGCGGCACCTTGAATGAAGGCAGCGAATTTGGCCTTGAAGGCGAAGTGGCCAATCTCACCAATATCATCACCATGCGCGATAATGAAACGGTGCTGGCGACAGAGGTTTATTACCGCTACGAACCGCTGATCTTTAATTTCCTGCCCAGCCAGACCATTCGCCGCGTCTCATACTTCCGTCCGCGCATCGGTTCTTTACAGGAAATCTCCTGACACAGGCGGCCTACGCCCCTTCTATTGCTCACGTTGCCACTGCCACCGCYSYYRYWRWMSMKSRWRWYAWKRWWKMCSKWKKKWWTGGKSKWKYTGKKMSTRWTRKYGYYYKKKYWGWWSKYMSKCCCCTAGCGCCAAGCTACAAAATAGAGCCCCAACCTTTATACGGCGGCCATGATGGCCTGAGGATAATCAAGCTAGCGGGCGACTTGACGGTTTTTCACGAATACCTTTTACCTACCTGCGCAGTCGTTAGCCTCAATAGCCAATCATTTCGGTATCCCACAATCAACCCAGTCCACACATCAGATACATAGAATCGCTCAATTCACGCCTTAGAGGCTTGAGGAAACGATTCGAATCCGTGCGTAAAAAGTCCATTTTTGTGAGGAAAGTCCCTTTTCAAGCAGAAATTCCCGCCAAAAAAACACTGAAAACCAAGAAATACGAAAGAAAATTGGGTTTTTTGCTCTTTTTCAAAGCCGCCTCTCAAATTTCCGCCCTAAACAAAAGTCCAAAAAAACCTGATTTTTCAATGGCTTTTCAATTTAGTTAAAAATTGCTTTAAGTTATTCAGTAATTTTACTTTAAGTCATTGGAATAAAACAGTTTTTTGGCCTTTAAATTAACTTTTTGTTCATTCGTTAGGGGCTATAACTGTGTCATCGAAATTGGCAGTTGGAGAAATTAAATGTTCAAGTTCATATCTAAATTCCGTAACGACGATAAAGGTGCAACAGCTATTGAGTATGGTCTCATTGCAGCACTTATCGCTATCGCTCTTATCGCAGCCCTTCAGACACTAGGCGGCTCTTTGAGCACTATGTTCTCTGAAGTATCGACAACAGTTGGCGCTGTCGACACTAGCGGAACACCATCCCCTTAATATCCAAGGTTGATACTCGGTATCACTTTGGCAACGCATCAAAAAGCCGCCGGAGGGTAATCACCCGGCGGCTTTTTATTTGAAAATTAGATCCTTTAAGCGACTGTATTCGCAGATCTCAGGCATTCAAAACCGTGCAGGCAATTACAAACATAGAAACAGGCATCTTTCTGGCCGTAGCCACCATCCTTATCTGGGCGGCTGTTACCGACCTGAAATATCGGAAAATTTCGAATAGTTCGTCATTGGCGATCACCGGACTTTTTGTGGTTTCATCCGTATTGTTTCTGTTTCAAGGCGCTGAATGGAAGCCCATTCTGCTGTGGCCCATCCTTAGCGCAGCGCTGGTTTTCGCCGTAGGAGTGGGTTTATTCGCAGTTGGCCTTATGGGAGGCGGCGATGTGAAGCTTATTGCAGCGACAGCGCTTTTCGCTGGACCCGCCTTAAGCCTTCCCCTTGTCCTATATGTGACAGTCGCAGGCGGGTTTGTAGCCCTTCTGACACTTTTGCACGCAAAGCTTAAATCCAAAACGAACACTCCTCCGAAAGTACCCTACGGGGTCGCCATAACGGTGGGGGGATTGTGGGTCTGTTTTCAGCGCATTTCCACGCTTTAGACAGTCAGAGTTAAGAAATTTTAACCCTTTAAGCCCACCATGTCTAAAGAGACTGGATAGGGCGATTAAAAGGGAAAACAGTCGATTTGTATAGCACCGGGTGCGGTCCGGAAAACAGGAGGGCRWMRTGAACCTCAGAAGTGTAATTTTAATCGTATTTGCGGTAGTTGGCGTAGCGCTTGTAGTGATGCTCACTCGCTCCTTCCTAACCTCTGCACAACAGCAAACGGCTGACGCCCTTGTTGCTGTTCCGCAAGAAGTTTCCGTTCGCATCCTTGTTGCTAAAAAGGACCTCCCTGTAGGAACCATCCTCGCGGCAGATGACGCTGAATGGCGCGATTGGCCTGAAAAGGGGATCGCAGCTTCCTATTATTCTATCAAAAAAGACAAAAAAACGGTGATTGTCGACCAAGTAGTTCGTTCACCGCTTACAAAGGGGCAGCCCTTTACCCGCACGGCAATTGTCAAGCGCGGTGACCGTGGTTTCTTCGCGGCAATATTAAGCCCTGGCATGCGGGCCGTGACAGTAAAACTGTCTCCTACTTCCGGGATAGGTGGCTTTATTTTCCCAGGGGACCGAGTGGATGTGATTTTGACGCACACACTCAAGGCATCCCGCGATGAAGAGTATCAGATCGCAGAGACCGTTTTCCAAAACGTCCGTATTCTAGCGGTGGACCAAAAAACCACCTCGGACGCCGCCGTTAAAATCGGAAAAACAGCGACAATTGAAGTAACACCCAAAATGGCCGAGAAAGTAGCAATGCTCACCAATATTGGCACGCTTTCCCTAAGCCTAAGGGCACTGGCAAACGATGGCAGCGGATTGCCTGCTGATCCAAATAGCCCGCCAATCAGCCAAACCACCTCTTTTAGTCTAGGAGATGAGGTCAGCAAATTCCTGCCTAAACTGGGGTCAACGAAAACCGAAGAAGAAGGCGAAGTGGTGCGCGTAACCCGTGGGTCATCCGTAACCACGGTAAGCGCAAACCGAAAAAAAGATGAGAGGCCAGAGCAATGAGGAACAAGTTTTTAAGTATAGCGGCGGGCAAAACCTTTACGCTTAACGCTGCAGTGCTACTGTTCGGCCTAGCCTTAACCGCAGGGGCCTCTGCACAGTCGCTACAAAACCTTAGCGGCGCCAGTGTACTCGAACGCTCTACWTCAACCCTGACGATTGAAGTAAACGAAGGCACGTTGATCCGGCTTAATGCGCCRGCWTCAGARATTTTTATCGCTAATCCTGARATYGCCGACATACAGGTGAAATCTGCCCGCGTGATATATATCTTCGCAAAAGCGCCGGGCGAGACCACGTTTTACGCGCTCGACAAAAACGACCGTACGCTCTTTAGTACCACTGTGCGGGTGACCCGGAACCTTAGCGCTCTGCGCAGCGCCTACGATGAAATGCTACCGGGTGTGCCTATCACGGTAAAAATGCTGGGCCCGCTCACTGTGCTAAAAGGCAATGTAAGTTCTCCCGCTGAGGCCGCCATGGCTGAAGAGTTAGCGCGCACTGTCCTTGGTACTAGCCAAGTAATGAACAGCCTTAATATTCTGCAGCCAACGCAGGTTAACCTGCGCGTGCGCATCGCTGAGATTTCYCGGTCCGTTGTCAAGCAACTCGGTTTCAGTTGGCAGGGTTTCCTAACAGACTCGGCTTTTGGTTTTGGCATCGCCACAGGCCGGAATGTATCAAATATACTCCTGGATCCAATAACTGACCTCCCTATTGAAATATTTAACCGGGCGGAACAAGGCGGCGCTTTATTTGGCGAACTTTTCACCGGCGGACTGGATTTAAATTACGCCATCGATGCGCTAGACCGCGAAGGTTTCATCAAAGTACTAGCTGAACCAAATCTAACGGCTATTTCTGGGCAATCTGCGAGTTTCCTTGCAGGCGGCGAGTTCCCAATCCCGGTGCCAGTACGTGACGGCATCGGCATCGAGTACCGCGAATTTGGCGTGAAGCTGGATTTCACCCCGACCGTCATGGATTCAGGCCGCATTTTAATGCGCATCCGGCCAGAGGTAAGCGACCTATCCACGGCTGGTGCTATCCGAATTCAAGGGATCAGCATTCCGTCCATCAGCACCCGCCGCGCTGAAACCACGGTAGAGCTTGGCAGTGGCCAATCGTTTGCAATAGCAGGGCTGATCCAAAACTCGGTAACGCAGGACGGTGATAAATACCCTGGCCTAGCAAGTATCCCGATCCTTGGTGCTTTGTTCCGTTCCGAAAGCTTCCGCAGGGAAGAAACTGAATTGCTGATTGTGGTAACACCCTATTTGGTACGCCCCGTTTCTCACAGGCAGATTGTRCTACCCACGGATAAATATATTGCCCCGAGCGACATGGACCGTTTCCTCAAAGGCAAGCGGTGGGAACCAACCAGGCCAAATAGAGTAGCCCAGTTGGACAGCCGTTCGGGTCCCTCTCTCAAGAAACGGGCTGGCTTCCAGTTAAACTAGAAAGGTGAGTATCATGTTTAAAGCGAAACACACGTTTAAGGCCGCTGTTCTAGGTATGGCAATCCTTGGCCTCGGTGCCTGTAGCCAAACGCCGGTCGCCCAATTGGCAGAGCATGAAACGGTAATGCGCAACAGCGTCGAACTGGTTCGGCTGCCTCTCGAAATAAGAAGCGAAGAAAATGGAGAGGCCGCGCTTTCAAGCAAAACATTTGCACAAATCGGCGCCTTTCTGGACAGCGTTAAAGCAGGGTACGGCGATGTGGTTATTTTTGACGGGCCGGAAGCCTCCTCAGACCGAATTGCAGCGTTGGAAAATTTCATCCGCATTCGCGGCATTGAATATGGCGGCACCASYMCTSKRGGCNANGCMCCYATTACSGGSAAYGTMATGCTGTATCTGGAACGGTATGTCGTCACGACACCGGATTGCAATTATTGGCCCGAAGAAACTGACAACCAGGTGCGCAACAATAAGAGCTCTTTCCTTGGCTGCACCAACACCATCAACCTTGGCTTAATGGTTGCCGATCCGCACGACTTGATCGCTGGTAGAAGCAGCCTCAACWCYACGCGGTCCGCAGTTGATGCTCTAAGAGCAGCCCCAACCAGAGGAACAACGTCCACGCCAAGTACTGCTGGCGTACAGCAAGGTGTTGCAAATGTTAACTCCGCATCGGGCGGAAACTAGGAGGTCTCTGGGGGCATGACATCAACTGTATTAAGCGGTGASCGAGAAGTTTTTGCAGCCTACGTCAGCGATGATGTATCGGCYCAGCTTCTCAGCGCGCTCGCCGCAGAACATGGATGGTCACAGGACATGGTCTTCATGGGCGGCATCGCTGCAAGTGTCAGGGCGCTGGGCGCCATGCCGTGCCCCGAGTTTCTGGTTGTCGACATTTCTGACTGCACCGACCCGCGCGGCGATGTGCAGGCCCTAGCTGACGTTTGCGAAGAAGGCACCGTTGTATTGGCAATTGGTACGCTGAACGATGTAACGCTGTACCGTGACCTTCTCAATACAGGTGTGCATGACTATCTGGTAAAGCCGCTCAGCACAGATTTAATGCGCGCAGCCATTGCGTCGGCAGAAGAAGCGCTCACGGCTTTAGACGAATCCGAGCAATCCGCGATTCCAGCCAAAGCGCAAAACATCGTCGTTATAGGTCTTAAAGGCGGCATTGGAACCAGCACATTGGCCACCAATCTTGCTTGGCTAAAAACCAAAGATGGAAGCCCAACGGCCCTGCTGGACTTGGATATCCATTTCAGCAATGCAGCTATGCAGTTTGATCTTGAGCCTGGGCGCGGCTTAATAGACGCCTTAGAAAATCCTGCGAGGGTTGACGGGCTTTTCCTCGAACGAGCCGTTGTTAAACCTATTGAGAAACTCGCCATTTTATGTGCGGAAGCGCCGCTAACATCGCCAGTTATACCGGACGACGGCGCGCTAACTCATTTGATTGAAAGCCTTGGTGAAGACCACAACAGTGTCATTATCGACCTACCACGACATATGCTTGCAAGTGCGCCGGAAGTTTTGGGGGCTGCGTCCCATATTATACTCGTCACCGACAGGTCTTTATCTTCTGCCCGCGACTGTATCCGCACAAAGGCCTTCATTAAAAATGCTGCACCAAACGCTGTGGTTCACCTTGTCGCGGTTCGGACTGGCATGACAGCCGCTGAAGTTGACGAAAAAGACTTTGAAAACTCCGTCGAACACACGTTCGCGGCGAAGGCCCCTTATGACACCAAGGCATTCCTGGCAGCGGCGCAAAAGGGCAAAATCCTGGTAGAGGCCGCGCCGTCGAGCAAAATTGCAGTCGCCTATAAAGAGGTCTGTGCCCTTTTTGAAGCTGAGGACGCNAAAAAATCGACCGGGAATTCCTGGCTAGGCAAATTACTGAAGAAATAATTGAAACGGCGACCAGATCATTTTTTAGAAAAGAAGTTCGGATACACATCTATGAAGTCCRCAGCATTTGGCAAAAAACGGCAAGGCTTGAAAAAAGCGAGTGGCTTCGGCCGCGCTGCMWYKGMWCGYMMAATMTCWRNARGAMCCTACAGCAGAAGAAGCCGCCCTCGGTGATTTGGGCGCGGCCAGCCTAACTGGCGTTTTAGGTGCCACGTCGGCCAACYGTATTTTGATAGACCGTGTGCTGGCAATGGCAACAGAAGCCCTGCCCGGCATGTTCAGCGCTGATGAACTGCGCATGGCATCAAACGAAGAAGTAAACGTTAAACTACAAGAGCTTGTGGAAAATATCGCAACGAGAGCCGAGCTCACCCTTTCCCCAGACCAACTTGCCAACTTACAAAATCAGCTCACTGAAACGATCGTGAAAACTATTGGCAGAGTGGGCGACATTCCACTCGACGAATTATCACAAAAAACCCCTGATTCTGATAGCAAGAAAACCCTTTTCGAGGCCAAAACGCGGGTRCAGGCATTGTTGATGGAACACATCGACCCTGCAGCGGCAGCAGAACTGCCCCGACCGGAACTTGCTGACCAAGTAGGCGAAGTTGTAGGCGAACTGCTTGTACAGGAAAAGATCAACCTAAACCTTAAAGAACAGCGCGATCTGGTAACGTTACTGCTTGATGATATGCTTGGCCTTGGCCCCCTAGAGCCTTTGTTAGCGGATGAAGAAATCTCCGACATTATGGTCAACGGCCCTAACCAGGTATATGTGGAACGCCGCGGCAAGCTAACGCTTACCGACGTCGTGTTCCGCGACAGACAACACTTGATGAACATTGCCCAGCGTATCGTGACCGCCGTTGGCAGACGCGTTGATGAAACGTCTCCCATTTGCGATGCAAGGCTCCCCGACGGTAGTCGTGTAAATGTAATTGCACCGCCGCTCGCAATTGACGGTGCCTCCATTTCAATCCGCAAATTCACCAAAGACAAAATCACCCTTGATAGGATGCTTGATTTCGGCAGTATCTCTCCGCCCCTTGCCAAGGTTCTGAAGATTGCAGGCGCATGCAGGCTTAATATCCTCATCTCTGGTGGCACGGGATCTGGTAAAACTACCATGCTGAACGCTCTATCGCGCATGATCGAACAGGGCGAGCGCGTGGTTACGATTGAAGATGCAGCCGAACTGCAATTGCAGCAGCCGCACGTCGTACGCCTTGAGACACGCCCGCCAAACCTTGAGGGCAAGGGCGAGGTTACCATGCGCGATTTAGTTAAGAACGCACTGCGAATGCGGCCTGACAGGATCATCCTCGGGGAAATCCGGGGCGGCGAAGCCATCGACATGCTGCAGGCCATGAACACCGGTCACGACGGCTCGATGGGGACCATTCACGCCAACCGCCCGCGCGAGGCCCTAACCCGGCTTGAAAATATGGTGAATATGGCAGGACTGCACCTGCCCGCCAAAGCCATCCGCGAACAAATCGCCTCGTCACTTGATTTAATCGTGCAGGTCCAGCGCATGCGGGACGGCGGAAGGCGGACAACCCACGTGACCGAAGTTGTTGGCATGGAAGGCGATGTCATAACCACGCAGGATCTCTTCGTATATGAATACACTGGCGAGGATGCAGACGGCAACTTACTGGGGGATTTTGTTTCAACTGGGGTCCGGCCACATTTCCTCTCCAACGCAGAATACTTCGGCCTTGACCGCGCCTTGATGGAAGCAATGAACGGATAAACCATGGCAGATGCAAACCTAGACATATTATTGCTTGCTGGCGGCTTGGTTACTGTGATCTTCCTCGTGGTTTTGATCGTATTGCAGCAGGCGCTGGGCTCAGGCCGAAAGAAAGTTAAAAACAGGCTCGACCGCTTCAAGGCCCGTTTCAACGAAAACCAATCTCTGAAAGGCGAACGGTCACGGTCCATCCGTGTTGGGCAGGACACAGCAGGGCTGGGCGGGTCGCTTGCTAAACTGCTGCCACAGCGCGACCTTATCCGCTTACGGCTCGCTAAAGCAGGCATGGAGCCCGACTTGTCGCGCTATGCCATCACCTCAGGCGTGCTTGGTTTCGGCACTTTAATAACAATGCTGGTAATTGGGACGGCGCCGCTGCTCGCTTTTTTCGTTGCCATCATTATGGGCGTTGGCTTACCCCACATGCTCGTTAGCCGGCGCATAAAATCCCGCACAGCACGGTTCATCAAACAGTTCCCTGAAGCAATGGACCTAATGGTACGCGGCTTAAAATCAGGCCTGCCGGTGAACGAGTGCATTGTAAACGTTGCCTCTGAACTGCCTGCACCTACAGGCGTTGAGTTTCAAAAAGTAACCGACGGCATGCGGCTCGGCAAACAGCTGGAAGAAGCACTGTGGGAAACGGCYGACCGGCTCGACACGCCAGACTTTAAGTTTTTTGTTATTTCACTGGTGGTTCAGCGCGAAACAGGCGGAAACCTGGGCGAAACCCTTGGCAACCTTGCCACCATTTTACGTCAACGTCAGGCAATGAAGCTGAAAGTGAAGGCGCTTTCCGGTGAAGCCAAAGCCAGYGCCTGGATYATGGGCGCKCTCCCTTTCATTATGCTGGGCCTKATTATGACMATGAATTATGAYTACGGMATCGTCCTSTTCACYCATCCSAARGCCATTATYGCWRGCATTGGMGGGCTRRTCTGGATGTCGATWGGGATCGCCTTTATGGCCAARATGATTAGTTTTGAGGTATAGGCACAGTGGAAGCAATTGAAAATTTACTTGGTATTCCTGCCGTTGACATTCTATCGGTGATGGCCGGCGGCGTGGCCCTCCTGGTGATGGTTGCCTTCTACCTAACCGCCCTTGCTAAAGACCCAATGAAAGGCCGTATAAAAGAGCTCGAGGGTAGGCGAGACGCCCTCAAGGCAGGCTTGCTCACCTCCAAAAAGCGTGCAGGGACCGTTAAGAAAGTCGACCGCGTGAGCATGCTACGCTCCGTCGCCAACAAATTTAAGTTGCTGCAAGACGAACAAACAAAGAAAATTTCTGTCTCACTTCAGCAAGCCGGGTACCGAAGCACAGAAGCCATTGTTATCTATCAAGTCGCCCGTCTTGCGTTGCCTGTGGTGATGGGCCTGATCGGCGTCATTTTATTTTACGGCATGGGYGCRATGCCWGASTATAAAAMCATGCATCCTCTRTTTGCGGGCGGCATGGTGCTACTMGGCTATAARWTGCCYGAYATATATGTAAGCAACAGCAAAAACAAACGCACAGACTTGATCCGCAAAGGGTTACCGGACGCGCTCGATCTGCTCGTGGTCTGCGCGGAGGCTGGCCTTACGCTCGACAGCGCTCTCGGCCGCGTAGCAAAGGAACTGACCCGCGCTTACCCTGAATTAGCCGATGAATTTTCCCTGACGACGATAGAGCTCGGTTTCCTGCCCAACCGCCGTGACGCGCTTTTGAACCTGTCTGCGCGCGTTGATCTACCGGCATTGCGCGGCGTGGTTACCACACTCGTGCAGTCTGAACGCTACGGTACGCCGCTTGCAACTTCGCTGCGCGTGCTATCGGCCGAGTTTCGGAATGAGCGCATGATGGTGGCCGAAGAGAAAGCAGCGCGCTTGCCTGCTCTCCTGACAGTCCCACTCATCCTCTTCATCCTGCCTACGCTGTTTATCGTATTGCTGGGCCCCGCGGCATGCCAGGTTTCAGACAATTTCATCGACAAAAACTAGGGTCCCAAGCAGCAACAGACCCTACGTACCTACTATTACAAAGTGTGGGGGTGATATGAGCGTTGGGCGCTTTCAGTTTGCTCCAAACGGAGCTGCGAATCTCTGGGGGTCACTAAAAACCGTTTTTACCCAAACATGTACATATTTCGGCGATTCGGGCATACAAACGAATCGTTACAAACGATACCAAAGGACAATGAGAAACCTGACTGTTGCTTCGGCCCACGCGACCGTTCGTCCCAAATATTGCTGCAAAACAGTAATATAACGCACATTTCTTCGGGATTTTACAGATTGTGTCACAGAAGGGATTGACCCGGGGCGTTAGATTTGGTCTTCTAGTAAGTGCGAGTGGACGCGGCCTTGCTGTGTCCCTCCATATTGTGGTGGCGCTTCGCGCTATCACTCTATCCTCGCTGTCGTGACTCGGGCCGGGTTTWTACCCGGCCACTTTTTTGYCTRAAGCACAAATCASMCAGCMAACTCMSCRRCCTTRCTTASCCAAWWMTTNGGGCCAAMWMMTNGAGCTWWRTTGCATCCAGCTTCATTAAAAAAATTTGGTACGCCGCACAACCAAGAAGCCCCGAACCATCTCAGCAGGGCGCAGTGAACAAGATAATTGTGACCATAATCAGGCGCACGGAATATTCTTTTAAACAGCCTTATTCATTCAGGTCCCGGCGCAGCGCCTTATCGTCGAGCAAACCAAAAGGTTCGGCCGAAAATATCGCGTCCAGCCCCACGCCCAGCACTGCTGAAAGCTTCAGCGCCAGTTCAATGGTGGGATTAAATTGCTGACGTTCGATATAGCCAATAGTCTGCGGGTGAATATCGGTTAGCTCAGCCAACTGCTTGCGAGAAAGGTCTCGCTCCACCCGCAACATTTTAAGCCTGTTATGGAAGGCAACCTGTTTATCAACCACGGGCAGCGTCCTGAGCTTCATCTTCGTCATTTAGCGCATCAGGCAACCGCCAGGCCAGTAGCATCATCGGGGCATTCAAGGTAAAAATGAGGAGCCCTGCCCCGACGGCCAAATATGCGGCCATACTTAAATGCAGCAAACTCAATGCTACGGAAATCGCAAGCAAAGCAACGGCGACGTGACGAGCATTATAGTAGGCATTCATTTTCATTTGCTGCTGCCGTTCATCTAAAGATTGGCCGCCTCCACCGAAAGCATACCCTACCGACACTCGAAACATCGCGTTGATCCRCACGTTCAATCCCATCCACAAGGAAAAAACGAGCCAGCCAATTAAACCAACGCCGAAACTGAATTGAGAGATGGAATATTCAATTACAAAATAAAAGAAACCACACACTGAGAAAGTAGCGAAAAACTGACCTACGACCAACCACCGCCTTACGGTACGGCGCTGTAATTTGTTGGCTTCCAAATCCCTTTCAAGAATATCTGGATATACGTCCCGGAACCCAAACAGGCCCTTCAAAAACGGCACCGTATCCATCAGAACACCTCCGCTTCATCGTCATCGTTCTGCGCATCGGGCAGTTGCCAGGCCAATATCAATTGCGGTGTTTCTGCTGCTAATAAAAGAAACGTAATGCCAATGGCGGCGTAAGCCTCAAACGGCAACGGCACCATACCAACACCAATGGCCACAGCAAGTATAGAAAGAACGATATAGCGCGCGTCTGCGTGGGCTTTGGTATTAAGTTGTTGTTGCCGTTCGTCAAGCGACTGCCCCTTGGACGGCATGACAAAACGTAAGGAGACACGAAAAAACTGATTCAAAGCCATCATCAAAACGATCCCAAAATTAAAAAGTACTCCGTAAACAACAAAAACACCCAGGCTGATACCAATTACAGAACCTGAAAACACCAGGTATAGAAATGCGCCGAGCGCCATATGACAGGAGCCCCATGCTACAGCCAACCAGCGCCTCGCGACGCGGCGCTGCAATTTATGGTCCCCTACATCTTTCTTAAGAATTTCAGCGTACATGTCTTCGCCGGTAAAAACGTTTTTAATCCCCTCCACGGTAAGAATGTTTTTTACCTTACGGTTTAGCCTACTTAGACGGCCCATCATTTCCCCCCTGATACAATTTCTGCGGCTGCACTTAAAAGATGCTCTCCACATCCTTTGTCTATTTGAATAGGTAGCATATATGCTACGTTTTAGTATATATAGTTTAAAATATCCATGAAAAACTCTTTCATTCCTCGATCCAAAGGAAATCCCGCATCTACCCGCCCCGCAATAATCATTTCGGCAAAAACCTTTGCTGAAGTTCTAAACTGCCCTATTATCGATAAAATAAATTATATATTGTAGAAAAAAGTCCTGATTTTTTAACGTCATCACTTTACTCACCTTGCCTTTAGCACGGTTATATTG
>JAESRJ010000355.1 GCA_016764715.1 Kordiimonadaceae bacterium
TTTAATTTCCCAATTTGCTGAAACACCCGGTTGTGAAGCATAGGTAGGTGCAGGTGGTGTATCGGTAGCTAATACCATAGGGTGACCTTTTTTATACAGGTATTGTAAAACGCGCTCACCTTTATGGCCTGGTCAACTAAATTCAGACAACCCAGTTAAGCAACTTTTTTCAATTTCATCATTTCACTTTCATAATCATTGGGGAAACCGCGAGAACTAGATGCTTACTATGGGGATTGTTATATTGTGGTCTGTTGTTAAGTCTGAGAATACTGCAACTATTAACGATTGCTGAACTATTTAGTAAAAGAGTAAAAGGGGTCGGTGACATTTACGAACAGTTTTTATTTCCATTTGTCACTGACCCGACCCCACAGACCCCATTTTTATTTTTTTCTTGTTCTATTTTTTTTGATAACCTTTTTCTTTTTCKTGACTTGTKTAGMTGCTTTTGAAAACKCTTTATGRAAAGGCTGCTCTGTMACAACAGGAATRAYTTGCCCTATGCTATTTTCAATAKTARTTAATTGCCTTATATCATTTTCTACAGCAAATGAAATGGCCATGCCACTTTTCCCGGCACGAGCAGTTCGTCCTATACGGTGTATGTAGTTTCTGGGATCTTCAGGAAGGTTATAGTTAATGACTAAAGTAATATTATCAACATCAATGCCACGAGCAGCAACATCAGTTGCAACTAATACTCTTAAAGTAGAATCTTTAAAGTTTTGTAACGCTTCCTCCCTAACTGCTTGTGTTTTACCACTGTGCAGGCTAGCGGCAGTTATGGATGCTTTTTCTAGTGCTTTAACAATGATGTCAGCGCCATACTTTGTTTTACAAAAGATAAGCACTTTTTCAAAGTCGGGTTTTTCCAAGATATTAAATAGCAAAGGTACTTTATTCGATTTATCAAGGTGATACACGCTTTGATTAACCAAGTCGATAGTCACMGTTTCAGCAGCAATTTGAATTTTTGTTGGGCTCGTTAATATTGCTGTCGCAAGTACTTCAATTTCAGCAGGCATAGTCGCTGAAAATAATAGTGTTTGTCGKTTCTTTGGCAGTTTAGATATGATGCTTTGAACATCGTTAAAGAACCCCATATCAAGCATTGTATCTGCTTCATCTAATACAAATACYTCTAACGCCTCAAAATTTATATCGCCAGTTTCAATTAAATCCAACAACCTGCCAGGGGTGGCCACTAAAATATCAAGTCCAAGTGCRATAGMGTCAACTTGAKMTTGTCTTCCTACACCACCATAAACAACCTTAGTTTTMAGCCCTAAACCATCAGCGTAGTCATCAATGTTTTGCATTATTTGCGAGGCAAGCTCTCTCGTGGGCGTTAGTATGAGCGAACGCGTGCTCTTCGCTTTGATATCTATTACATTTCGTCCAAAATTATTGATAATAGGCAATGAAAAGGCCGCAGTTTTTCCTGTTCCCGTTTGCGCTATACCAAGAAGATCATTGCCATTAATAAGGGCTGGAATACATTCTTTTTGGATCGGTGTAGGCTGTTTATAGCCTTTAAGACTAACACGGTCAATAATTGACTCTAAAAGTGAAAATGCTTTAAATTCTGACATGCTGCCTCGGTACTCTTTAATCAATAGGCGGTTATTATAACAGAATGTTCTAACAGAATGCTTTAACGTATTTAAGACGTATTCAAAGTGGCTGTTTCTAACATGGGGTGACAAATCTCTACAAAACACCTCACAAAAAAACAGTTCAGTAATTAAGTGTTCTGACGCCTTGGTTTTTACAACTAGTCTGACACAGGGGGCGGGTGGTTTTTTAAGGGATTAGATAATTTAAAAAGGGATGTATTGACCGTGATCCTTATAAAATAAAACATGTAGATTGGACTTACCTTCGGACTTAGCTTCGGATTTAGCTTCGGATTTAGCTTCGGATTTAGCTCAGCGTTCGTATTATTACTGCCGTTCAGATTTAGTTAAGTCTTTTATTGTATTTGCAATAATTCCACTTCAAAAATAAGCAACGAACCGGGGGCTATTTTTCCCGCCGCGCTATTGCCATAGGCTAATTTTGAAGGAATGAAAAATTTGAATTTATCACCAATAACCATTAATTGAACCCCTTCAGTCCAACCGCTTATCACTTGATTTAAACTAAAACTGATGGGCTCACCGCGATCTACTGAGCTATCGAATACTGTGCCGTCTAATAAAGAGCCGTGATAATGCACGGTTACTTTTGAACTTGCACTTGGATGCTCAGTGCCTTTACCTTGTTGTAATATTTGATATTGCAAGCCAGAAGCCGTTTCAACGACACCATCTACAACTTTGTTTCTGGTTAAAAAATCTTTACCAATAGCATTATTTTCAATAACTGCTTTTTTATTATTTGAATTTCTGGTGACGAAAAACACCACCAAAGCAATAATTATAACAAAAACAATATACTTCATAACTTATCCTATTAATTTGTCAGTTTTCTAATGTAATACCAATTTGATTAAATTTCTTCCCAACTCAAAGAACTTAATCAACTTGGTATAATCACATCTTACAAAAATGTTGCTATATCATTCAACGATTTCTTTATTTTTGCATGAGCTGGAATTGTAGCGTCTTCGGCAGGGTACCCTGTAATCAGTAACATGTAAGCACGTTCGTTATCACCGCGCTGACAAACCTTATTTAAAAAAGACATGGGTTTTGGTGTATGGGTTAAGGTCGCTAAGCCAGCATTATGCAGCGCATTGATTAAAAACCCAGTCGCGATGCCCACGGATTCATGCACGTAGTAATTAGTGTTTTTATCTTCTTCACTGATGCCGCCTTTTTTCTGGCTAAAAATAGCAATCAACCAAGGGGCATGTTCAAGGTAAGGTTTGTTGGCATCGGTGCCGAGCTCTTTTAAAGCACCAAGCCATTCTTCGCCGGCACGACCATCATAGAAACCACGCTCGTGGTGTTCAGCCTGCTCTCTAATTTGTTTTTTTATATCAGCTGAACTTACTGCAACAAAATGCCAAGGCTGATGGTTGGCACCACTAGGCGCAGTGCCCGCCGATTTTAGGCAATTCTCAACCGTATATTATTTCATCAAACTCTTGCTTGCAAGATAGTTTGGCTCGGATAACATCAGTTTTCGTTCAATTTCCGCGCCTTCACGTGCGCTAACGCGTGCTTGAATATTTTAAACCCTTAAGATGGAGGTCTTGATCTCATGGCAACTGTTGGACAAGACACGCTGAAAACTCGTAGGACACTTAATGTTGGCGATAAAGAATATGATTATTTTAGCCTGAAAGCTGCCGAAAGCAGCATCGGCGACGTATCCCGCCTTCCCTATACTCTTAAGGTATTGCTTGAGAACCTCCTCCGCTATGAAGACGGTGTTTCTGTTAACACAGCCGATATTCAGGCGCTTTCAGACTGGCAAAAAGAACAGCGTATCTCGCACGAAATCGCCTACCGCCCAGCCCGCGTTTTGATGCAGGATTTCACCGGCGTACCGGCCGTAGTTGATTTGGCTGCCATGCGCGACGCGATGGTCAAAATGGGCGGTGATCCTGAGCTGATCAACCCGCTTGCACAGTGTGATCTTGTGATCGACCATTCTGTTATGGTGGATAAATTTGGTACCAAAAACGCCTTCAAACAAAATGTTGCCCTAGAAATGGAGCGCAACGCAGAGCGGTACCAATTCCTGAAATGGGGCCAGTCGAGCTTTGACAACTTCAACGCCGTACCCCCTGGAACCGGCATTTGCCACCAGGTAAACCTCGAATATATCGCTGACACTGTGTGGACCGAGGAAGTCGACGGCAAAACTATCGCGATGCCCGATACATGTGTTGGTACCGACAGCCACACCACCATGATCAACGGCCTTGCCGTACTTGGTTGGGGTGTTGGCGGCATTGAAGCCGAAGCTGCCATGCTCGGTCAGCCAGTATCGATGCTGATCCCTGATGTTGTAGGCTTCAAACTAACAGGCAAGCTGAAAGAAGGCATCACYGCAACTGACCTCGTGCTGCGCGTTGTTGAAATGTTGCGGGAACTGGGTGTAGTAGGCAAATTTGTTGAGTTTTACGGTAACGGCCTTGATGAACTTACGCTTGCGGATCAGGCAACCATCGCCAACATGGCACCAGAATACGGCGCAACATGCGGCTTCTTCCCGGTTTCAAAAGCCACACTTGATTATTTGACATTTACAGGCCGCGACAAAGAAACCGTTGCGCTTGTAGAAGCGTACGCCAAAGAGCAAGGCATGTGGCGCGACGCAGACAGCGTTGAGCCTCTGTACACAACAACGCTTGAACTTGATATCAACACCGTGAAAGCGGCGCTTGCTGGCCCAAGCCGCCCGCAGGACCGAGTTGACCTTGACGGTGCGAAAGATGCCTTCATCAACGAAGTGCTCGCCAAAACCGGCAAAGAAAATGACCTTACAGACTATGTCGTTGAAGGCGCTGATTATGCGCTGAACCACGGCGATGTTTGTATTGCAGCGATCACCAGCTGTACCAATACATCGAACCCTAGTGTTTTGATTGCGGCTGGCCTTGTTGCCAAAAAAGCCAACGCCCTTGGCCTCCACAGCAAGCCTTGGGTTAAAACTTCGCTAGCACCGGGCAGCCAAGTTGTGACCGACTATTTGGATAAAGCTGGCTTGAGCGAGCATCTTGACGCGCTTGGCTTCAACCTTGTTGGCTACGGCTGTACCACCTGTATTGGTAACTCTGGCCCGCTTGCCGCGCCGATTTCCAAAACCATCAACGATAACGACATGGTCTGCGCAAGCGTGCTGTCTGGTAACCGTAACTTTGAAGGTCGCGTTAGCCAGGACCTGAAGGCCTCGTACCTTGCTTCGCCTCCGCTTGTTGTGGCCTACGCCATTGCAGGGTCGCTGAAAGTGGATATCACCACTGAGGCACTGGGGCAGGACCTAGACGGAAACGATGTATTCCTGAAAGACCTGTGGCCATCAAACCAGGAAGTGCAGGATGCAATAGGCGCCAGCTTGACCCGCGAAATGTTCGTTGAACGCTACGCCGATGTGTTCTCCGGCACTGAGGAATGGCAGGCTGTTCCCGTATCTGAAGGCAAAACTTACAACTGGAGCGATGACAGCACGTATATTCAGCACCCACCGTATTTCGAAAATATGGGAGATGGCCCTGCTGATACAACTGATATCAAGGGCGCTCGTCCGCTTGCGCTCTTGGGCCACAGCATTACGACTGACCATATTTCKCCAGCTGGTGCGATCAAGCCAGACAGCCCGGCTGGAGAATATCTGCAGGCCAACGGCGTTGCGCGCARAGACTTCAACAGCTACGGCTCACGCCGGGGCAACCACCAGGTCATGATGCGCGGCACGTTCGCTAATGTGCGTTTGCGCAATCTGATGGCACCAGGCACTGAAGGTGGCTGGACAACACACCAGCCATCAGGCGACGTGATGAGCATTTATGAAGCCTCCATGAAATATCAGGAAGCAGGCACACCGCTTGTCGTAATTGGCGGCAAAGAATACGGCACCGGCTCGTCCCGCGACTGGGCAGCCAAAGGCACTATTTTGCTGGGTGTTAAAGCTGTAATTGTTGAAAGCTTTGAGCGCATCCACAGGTCAAACCTTGTAGGTATGGGCGTATTACCACTGCAATTTAAAGGCAGTGACGGCCGCGAAAGCCTCAACCTCGTAGGCACAGAAATCTTCGACATCACCGGCGTAGCTGGGTCTGTCAGCCCACGTCAGGATGTTTCGGTAACCATTAATTATGCAGACGGCTCTACTAAAGACATTACCGTTCTTTGCCGGATCGATACAGAAAATGAAGTTGAATATTACCAAAGCGGCGGCATTCTCCACTATGTGCTGCGCCGTTTAGCCGCATAAATCACCTTCGTATTATTTATAAGAAGGGCGGCTTTTTGGCTGTCCTTTTTTTGCAAAAAGCCAACACTTCYCGCATTTCTGGACAAAAAGATGAGGCAGACCCCAGGATAAAATTACTCTACCCACTGCTTTAGTTAGGTGTGATTCGCTCAGTTTTGCACTTATACCAGCATTTCTATTATCAAAATTGTCAATTAGGCGCAAAAAATCGACATTGGYAGAATGGGGTGTTAAGGGATATGAGAACTGCCTCTGCGGGCGCATTGGCCAAAGTTGACCCTTTGGCTCACATACAGGTGATTGGTCAGTTAGGTTTATGTCCCTTACTCTTTTTTTCATGAAAAAAATTCTCGTCGCTTTATTGCTCGCYACTTCGGCTTCCTTTTTCAACAGTGCACTTGCCGCTGAACGCCTTACGGTGATTGAACTGTTTACAAGCCAAGGCTGTTCCAGTTGCCCTCCTGCGGATGCGCTTTTGAAAACAATGCGAGACCGMCCCAACATGCTAACACTTTCTTGGCCCGTTGATTATTGGGACCGACTTGGCTGGGAAGATACCTTCGGAAAAAATTATCATTCTATGCGGCAGAAGGCCTATAACAAGCGCTTCCAACGGGCTGGCGTTTTCACACCGCAAATGGTTTTTGATGGCCGCGTGCAAGCCGTTGGGTCTAAGGATGATGAAGTGCAGCAGTGCATCATCGATGCCCGCGCAATCGAACGCCCCCACCTTACGCCTGACATTAAAATCAACGGCGATACAATAGAGTTCTCACTCGAAGACCACGCCGACCTGAAGATGGTTGCTGTGCGTGTAGTTTGGTATCTGGCAGACGTGGACGTTAAAATAGGTGACGGCGAGAACCAAGGCCGTAGCCTCCACTATACCAATGTGGTGCTTGATACCGAAATTCTTGAAGACTGGGACGGTAAAGCAAAGAGCTTTTCTGTCGACATAAAAAAGGCTCGCGCAATGGGTGCTGATCACGTGGCCGTTTTGTTGCAGGACCAATACGGCCACGGCCCAATGGTAGGCGCTGCAATGATGTCCTTGAAATAGCACCACGAAATAGCACCTGCCAAATATTGTGAATATGCCGGATGTCTCAGGACTATTTAGTGCTGTCGAGAACGCCTTAAGCATGCACAAAACCCTCACACACAGGTGATTGGTTAGTGACCAAAAGTCCGCGTACCCTGCGGCTTATGAAAATATTTATTACAGCCCTAATCCTTGCCGCCAGCACATTTTCCGCAGCACCTGCAAATGCCGCTGAGCGCCTTACAGTGATCGAACTGTTCACCAGCCAAGGCTGCTCAAGCTGCCCGCCCGCAGACGCGATGCTAAAAACACTGCGCGATAGACCAAATGTTCTTACGCTGTCCTGGGCGGTGGACTATTGGGACAGGCTCGGTTGGAAGGACACTTTCGGCAGCGCCTATAATACAAGCCGACAATCGGCCTATAATCGCCGCTTTGGTCGCTGGGGTAACTATACGCCGCAAATGGTGTTCGACGGCAGAACCGAAGGCGTGGGCTCCCGTACCAGCGAGGTGCGTAAAGCATTTGAAGCGGCCCGCAATGCCAAGCACCCATACCAAGCGCCTGTGCTTACTCTGAATGGCAGTACTGTTAAGCTTGCGCTTAAAAGCAACGATGCGATGAAGAATGTATCTGTCCGCATTGTATGGTTTTTGGCTGATGCCAAAGTGCAAATTGGTCGCGGGGAAAATGGTGGCCGCCACCTCGAATATACCAACGTGGTTCTAAATACGAAAGTGATTGACGGCTGGGATGGCACCGCCAAGAATTTCACCCTAGACGCCGACAAAGCGCGCGCTTTTGGCGCAGACCATGTGGCAGTTCTTCTGCAGGATAAAAACGGGCATGGCCCCATCGTTGGCGCCGCTGTTATCGACCTTTGATGTAACGTATTTCAGAGTGGCCTATCCTGCCGATTGTTCACAAAGCTTGACATTGCAAGCGCGGGCAGGCATCTAGCGCCCAGCGAAAAGCTGTCGCCTGCCTAAATACTGCAGGTTTGAGCCATTTTGTGGCTCTCGATTGAACGAAGTTTCCGCGTGAATTCACGCATGCCCACCCAAACAGGTTTCCTGTTTCTGACTTGGTTAAGGAAAAGGCGTTCCCGCTAACGTTTTTAGTGTGTGCGGCCCTATAAGCCGCCCTTAACCGATGAGAAAAAYAGATGACGACCTTTGAATCGCTCGGCGTAACCACGCCGATTTTGCGCGCGCTTGCTGCACTTGGCTTCGAAAAACCAACTGAAATTCAAGCAGCAGCTATCCCTGTTCTCAGAGAAGGCAACGATGTAATTGGTATTGCGCAAACCGGCAGCGGAAAAACTGCGGCTTTTGTAATTCCGTTCCTTGAACGTATCGCAAATTTCGAAGGAAAACCCAAACCCGGCATGCCGCGAGCGCTTATCCTTGCGCCGACCCGGGAACTTGCAATCCAAATCACTGAAGCGATCAAATCCATTGGTTCGCAAACGCCGGCGCGCATCTGTACTGTGTTTGGCGGTGTCCCCTACCGGACACAAGTTCATATCCTACGCCGCGGCGTAGATATCATTGTCGCAACGCCTGGCCGCTTGCAGGACCATATGAAGCAAGGCAATATCTATCTGGACGAAACCGAGTATTTCGTGCTCGACGAAGCAGRCCGTATGCTTGATATGGGCTTTGTGGATGAAGTGCGCCAAATTTCGCGCAAGCTACCTCACGGCCACCAATCAGTCATGTTCTCCGCGACCATGAACGCTCCAATCCAAAAGCTTGCGGAGACACTGCTCAATAACCCTATTCAAGTGAAAGTCGATTCGCAAGGCAGCGTCACTGATAACCTTGATCACCGCGTGATGCTGGTACCGGGCCACAAGAAACGCGATTTGCTGCTGCACGTGCTAGATCAGGAACAGCCAACTAAGGGGCTGGTCTTTGTTCGGACCCGCCGGGACGCTGATGATATAGCTGCATTCCTCGCTGAAAACGGATATAAGACAGCGTCTATTCACGGTGACAAACAGCAGAAAGTGCGCATTCGCACCATCAACAACTTCAAATCTGGTTTATATGATTTCCTGGTGGCTACAGATGTAGCGGCCCGCGGTATCGATGTGAAAGACATCAGCCATGTCATCAATTTTGATACGCCCGTAGAAGCGGAAAGCTACATACACCGTATTGGCCGAACCGCTCGCGGCAGCGCCCATGGGCGCGCCATCACCCTAACAGGTAAAAGCGAGCTTGGTTTGCTCCGCGCTATTGAAAGTCTGATCAAACAGAAGATCGAACGCGACGAAAACCACCCATACCCGATGCCGCTCAACCAGCGCTCAGGTGGCGGCAAAGGCGATTTCAATAGAAAACGCCCATCTGCTGGCTTCCGCAACGGCAACCCAAGCAGTGGTCGCCCGGCCTTCAAATCAGACCGGGCCAACCAGGCCAACCGTCCCGTACGTCCAGGCGATGACCGACGCCCTCGGCGCGATGACGACCGGCGCCCAAGACGCGACGATGATCGACGCCCAGGGCGCGCTGGCGAACAACGCGGTGAAGGCTATCAAGGCCGCAAAAAAGAGTTCGCGGGCGAAGACCGCTTCTCGAAAAACGATGGTGGCTACCGCCAAGACCGCTCTGAATTTGCTGGCAAGAAGAACCGCCCAGCCCAGGGCGAACGCTTTGAAACGCGTCGCTCTAGCCCGAAGGAGCATCCTTCTTTCCTGGCTGACGATGTTGAATATTCATCCAGCCGCCGTTCTGATACGGGCAGCAAGAAATCCACTGGTGCCGTTAAAAAGCACGCCACTCCTGCAGGAAAATCAAAGAAATCCAGCAAGAAACGCCCTGCTATTGCGGCTAAAAAAGCCAAAGCAATGGCGAGTAAGCAGCGCGGTAATCATAGACAAGGCGGTGAACAGACGCTGCGTCGGCGCGCACGCTAACGCACGCGCCGCACAGCCCCTCAACCTTAAAAGCATAACGAGGCTAAACGCGCTGGTCGCCGAACAACTGTAAACTATTGGGCCCTGAAACGGGGCTCTTTAGCCCATCTGGGCTTGCATTGCTTACCTTTCCGCCTAGCATGCCAGCATGAAAAATTTGCTTGGCCTTGCCCTTTCGCTCCTGCTTTCCCTTCAGATCGCTGGCGCTTCAGAATCCATTTTTGAAACAGACGAACAGTTTGCAGCTGGCCGCACTTTGCGCGATGAAGGCATGAAAGCCTTCCGAGCCGGAGACCCAACAGCCGCTCTCCTGAAAATGGAGGAAGCGCTGAGCAACCGGCCGAATAACACTCAATTGCTAGGTTTCGTAATATTCCTTTCMGYWSMMKWSGMCGACGCCGACAGAGCCGCAGAAGCTGCTACGCTGTATGCTACATCCGGACAGGCCCCTAGTGCTGGCATTCAACGCGGGCTTTCCCAGCTATTACCCGCAGAAAARTGGGCMCCGCTRAARGCKGCYTTTGAAGCYAACGTTGCRSCAAAAGGCRAAGCMMGTTTRGTCTACAGCGTRCCAACAGACATGAARCTCATYGAAGGCATMGCMGCWGCRCCAGRCGGTACTTTGTATGTTTCCAGCGTGGTTTCTGGTGCCTTGTACGCGCTTGAAGGCGAAACACCGCGCTTGGTCGCAAGCGGCAAGGCGCACGGTATGGACAGCTTTTTCGGCATCACGTACGACGCAAAACGCGGCTCGCTTCTCGCCACCTACGGCTGGGTACCACAAAGCACCAGCGGTAGTGCCGCAGAGAGCAAAACCGGCGTTGCYGAATTTGAYGCTRCAACWGGMRCSCTGAAAAACAACTGGGTGCTSGAMGGCWCAGCRGAAAAACACCARATCGCYGAYATTCTRGTGGCCCGTGACGGCACCGTATTTGTCAGCGATGCGACGGGACGTGCGGTTTACAAAGTGTCTGGCACAAAGCTAGAAAAGGCTTTTGACCTACCGGGGTCCTTAAGTCCGAACGGCATGGTAGAAACAGCGTCAGGCGACTTGATCCTCTCCGATTGGGGGCGAGGGTTGTGGCGGTTAGACCGTKCAAACGGCAGTGTCTCAGCGCTTGGCACACCTATAGGCACGCATCTCGTCGGYGTMGACGGATTGGCAATGCACRACGGCAAGATCATCGGCATCCAGAATGCTGGTACACCGCAACGATTAATTGAGATCAGTATGTCCCAAGACGGTAAGTCTGTCACAAAGGTGAAGAGTATAGCCCAAATGCTCGACGGTTTTGACGAGCCAACACWCGGTGTATCCACACCTTCAGGTTTCTATTTTGTAGCAGGCAGCCAATGGCCAAAATTCGCCCCAGGCGGTGCACTTCGCGACGGCGCAGACCATAAAGAAACAGCTATATTGAAGCTTGAATAATCGCCTAGAACGGTGCCATTATCAGAATCTGGCACGTTGCCTATGCTTAATAGGCAGCGTCAGCTAACAACTCGTTGCATATTCTTTTCTTTATGATGTCGGTGATACGCTGAAATACCCTCAAATCCTTGCCATATCCCGCCCAAGAGGGTGAAGCTGATCRACAACCCAACACCGCTTACTGCGCCCCCTGCGATTTGAGCCCAAAGAACAAGCCCGCTCACTAAACCGTAGAATATCAGCGCTGCAATCGCTGCCAAGCGGGATTTCTTCAACATGCCAAAACCAAGCGCCGCCATTAGCATAGCGTAAGTTCCATTTGCCAAAGATACGGACAGAGAATCCCAAGTAAATGCCACTGCCGCAATAAGTGCCACAAAAGCAATAAACCCGTTATAGGCTGCGACACCTAATACACACAGAATGCCAATCGCCGCTTTGGTCGAGAAATTGTCTATATACCTCTCGTCAGTCGTCGCTTTTCCCAGCGGCATTACAACTGCATCTTCTTCAACGATATTATTTTTCGGCCTCGTCCAGGGCTCCCCCGTAATATCTGTCAATTTAACTTTGCCGCTCATTCTATCCCCCAATCTCAGTTGTATCCACTTTCCAAAACAGATATCTCAATGTAAACTAAAGTGCAAATTCGCCAATATCACAAGTAACTTATGGAGATAAAATCTGGGCTTTGGCCCATTCCGCCGCGTCTTTTACGACCTCGTCAGGGTCATCACACAGTTTATTCACTATAGATAGATAGGTAGCATCGCCTGAATTTCCAATGGCATACAGTATGTTACGGATGAAGCGATTGCGACCAATACGCTTTATCGGGCTGCCGGAGAATATCTGGCGGAAGCTGGCATCATCCAACGTCACCAAATCCTTCAAGGCGGGCGCACCCAGTTCAACACGGGCGTGGAAGGCCGCTTCCGCTGAAGCCTGCGCAAATTTGTTCCACGGACAAGCGGCCAAACAATCATCACAGCCGTATATCCGATTGCCCATCGGCTTGCGGAACTCTTCCGGGATCGGGCCTTTATGTTCGATCGTCAGGTAGGAAATACAGCGCCCGGCATCAATCTCGTATGGGGCTGGGAAAGCGTTGGTGGGACAGGCATCAAGRCACGCTGTGCAGCTGCCGCATTTGTCTTCATGCGGTGTATCCGCAGGCAATTCCATATCGGTATAAATCGCCCCAAGGAACAGCCAGCTGCCGTACTCGCGCGATACCATATTGGTGTGTTTGCCTTGCCAGCCAAGCCCGGCGCTAACCGCCAGCGGTTTTTCAGGAACCGGTGCCGTATCAACAAAAACTTTCAGGTCGCAGCCATATTCAGGTACCAGCCAACGCGCGAGTGCCTTAAGCCGCTTTTTGATCAGGTCGTGGTAATCCTTGCCGCGCGCATAAACCGAAATATTGGCCATCTCTTTATGGTCCAGCAGCTGGCGCGGGTCATCCTTGGGGCCATAATTCACACCCAACATGATCACTGACTTGGCTTCCGGCCATAGGTTCTGCGGATGTTCGCGCTGGTGCATGCGCTCAGCCAGCCATTCCATCGAGGCATGGCGCTCAAGCTTGATGAAATTGCGGAAACCTTCGATCACTTTTTCACTGGTGGTGGCGCGGGTAATGCCCATTTGGTCAAAGCCTAGCTCAAAGGCCTTGGCTTCAATCGCGGCGCGGATATCACCGCCCGCGGCACTCATCAGAAATCCAGTTCGCTATARTATTTTGAGGGSGCAAGGYYRGGGAYYTTATCAGCAAGYAGKGTGCGAACAGACCGRCGCGATTTCACCCGCATGTACCATTCTTTAACCTGCGGCCAATCATCCCAGCGGATGTTACCGAAATAATCCGCAACTGAAACATGGGCTGCAGCCGCGGCGTCGGCCATCGTAAACTGGCCAGAGGCCAAATAATGCCGCCGCTCAGCGATGTATGAAATATAGCTAAGGTGCGTTTTCAGATTGTGAGCGGCGCAGCGCAGCGCTTCCGAATCGGGTTCGCCAATTCCGTAGAACCGTTTGTATAATTTCTCAGAAACCAGATGTCGCGTTACTTCACTGCCAAGTTTGGTATGGAACCAGCCTACAAGCCGCCTTATCTCGTACCGTTCTTCAGCAGTACCTATCAAAAGGGCAGGCTCGGGCGCTATTTCTTCCAGATATTCGGCAATTGCCATAACGCCAGAATAGCATTTTCCGCTATCCATCACCAGCACTGGCACTTCGCCAGCGGGGTTCAGCGCCAGAAATTCGGGGCGGCGATCCCATTCCTGTTCAAGGCGCAAGGTAAAGTCCATGCGCTTCTCACTAAGAAGTACACGCACGAAACGCGCCGCAGGGCTGAGCCAATGATGATAAAGAATAGGCATGTCTGAATTTTTTACTGCACCTTGGGCTATAGCGCCAGCGTGTTTCTTCAAGATCCGCAAAAGATCTGGCCCTGAAGTGCCTGATGATGATGTTAATTGCTAGCACCAGCGCAAAATCAATCGTATAGCAGGTAACCAGCGACCAATTAGCTTTCACCGCAGAGAACAAGATGATCCAGTTTAATTTCCTGAAAAAAGTTTTTAAACCCGCGAAGAAATTTAAGCTTCGCAAGAAAAAAGACGCCGTCGGCAATTTGAACGAACAAAAAGATTTGTCGGACCGTTTTTGTACCCACCCCTTTGAGCAATATGACATCTATAAATCTGGTGATGCTTTTTCCTGCTGTTCTTCCTGGCTAAAATTACCGCTTGGCAATGTGAAAGAAAACGACCCGGCTGACTTATGGAATTCGGAGGCGTCACAAGCCATTCGTGCCTCCATTTTTGACGGATCATTCAAGTTTTGTGACCAAAAACTGTGCCCGAACATCCAAAATAACAGCCTGCCAACGCTAACCGATATGAAAAAAGACCCACATTACGGTAACATAATCAGAGACAAGGTGACCGTTTTGGACAACGGCCCAGTTTTTATTAATTTCTGTAGCGATCACTCCTGTAATTTATCGTGCCCAAGCTGTAGGACAGCCAAAATACTGCACTCTGGTGGCATCCTATTTGAGGAACAGAAAGCCATCCACGCACAAATGGTGGATGCTTTCTTAAAAGAGCCAACAGACCGCGATTTTGCGATTAATGTTACAGGTTCAGGGGACCCATTCGGGTCGAAAATTTACCGTGAGTTCTTGCAGGAACTGAACGGAGCTGACTTTCCGAACTTGAAAATACACCTGCAAACCAACGGGGTGATGTTTACAGAAAAAAACTGGAACAAATTGCACAAAATCCATAAGAATTTGGGTAACTTAATTATCAGCCTGGACGCCGCAACGGGGCCAACTTATGACATCACTCGCCGCGGCGGAAACTGGGGCCTGTTGCAAAATAATTTGGCATTTTTGTCGGAGAGGGTGGCAGAAGGGTTCTTCAAATATTTCCGACTAGATTACGTGGCTCAAGTCGACAATTTCACCGAAATGCCTGCCTTTGTTGAACTAGCATCGCGCTACAACCCGCACCAGATATACTTTAGCCTAGTGACAGATTGGGGCACTTGGTCAAAAGAAGTCTATGACGAAAAATGTATCTGGAAAGAAACCCACCCACGTTTCCAGGAATTTCTAGAAGTGTTGAAAGACCCGATATTCGACAACCCAAAAGTTGATCTAGGGAATTTGACCCACTACAGGGAAATCGCGCTGGCTGCAGGATAGGATTTGGGAGCCGGACAATGAGGTCATTATCCGGCTGCTTCAAATTTTTCTATCCCAAAGCGCTTAAGATGTTTTCAGGCTCCCGGTCRCWGATYGGAAACTCRAGCCKKYCAATCATYTCYTTTGGCACCACTTGCCAGAAYTGGCCGCGTTTACTTTCCCAGTTTGACAACAATGTTAGCGCCCAACGGCTGTGAGTGGTGGCTGCGTGCTCAGTAATAAGCCCGGTCAATATACCTTCCCAGTGCGCGCTGTCTAAACGGTTCAGAAGCACGGTTTCACTGTTTACATGCTCCTCAAATTGGCCGCTTTCATCATATACAAAGGCCATGCCGCCCGTCATGCCAGCGCCAAAGTTGTCGCCAACATCACCAAGAATAACAGCCGTGCCGCCTGTCATATATTCACAGCCGTTAGCACCACACCCTTCAACGACAACATCCGCCCCTGAATTTCGGACAGCAAAGCGTTCGCCTGCTTGCCCCGCCGCAAATAATTTACCCGACGTCGCACCGTAGAGGACAGTATTTCCAATGATGGTATTATCTTTGGAATTAAACGTCGCGTGGTTGGAAGGCCGCACAACTATGGTGCCGCCAGACAGGCCTTTGCCCACATAATCGTTGGCATCGCCCGTAACCTCAAGCTTCAGACCTTGCACGGCGAACGCGCCGAGCGATTGCCCCGCAGAACCACGCAAACGCACCGTCACGTGATTGGGATTAAGCCCTTTCATGCCGTANTTTTGCGTGATCTCACTGGAGAATCGTGTGCCTATGGCGCGCAGAGTATTTTGCACACTGTAAGTCAGCTGCATCTTCTCGCCTCTACTGAACACAGCCTTTGCGTCTTCAAGCATTTGCGCATCTAGTGTATCCGGCACAGGGTTGCGCTCGGTCAATGTACAAATATGCTTTTGGTTCCGCCCACCGACCTGAACAAGAAGCGGGTTGAGATCCAAATCATCCAAGTGGCCAGCGCCGCGGCTCACCTGGTGCAGCAATTCTGTACGGCCAATAATATCTTCCAGTTTTTCAAAACCAAGTTCRGCCAAWATYTCRCGCGTTTCCTCGGCGATAAAACTGAAGAGGTTCACCACTTTTTCGGGTGTGCCGCCGAATTTTTTGATCAGCTCCTCATCCTGCGTGCAAATGCCGACAGGGCAGGTGTTTGAATGGCACTGGCGCACCATAATGCAGCCCATGGCAACAAGCGCCGCTGTTCCTACGCCGAACTCTTCCGCTCCCAGCATGGCTGCAATAACAACATCGCGCCCAGTGCGGATACCACCGTCCGTACGWAGTTTCACCCGGTGCCTWAGSCCRTTGAGCGTCAACACTTGGTTCACTTCCGCGAGCCCAATTTCCCACGGGGTACCAGCATATTTAATGCTAGTTTGTGGGCTTGCACCTGTGCCGCCGTTRTGGCCYGAKATCARAATTACRTCGGCATGGGCCTTTGCTACGCCCGCAGCAATGGTGCCAATACCAGCACTTGAAACCAACTTGACGCACACTTTGGCGCGCGGGTTGATCTGCTTCAAATCGTAAATTAGCTGGGCCAGATCTTCGATAGAGTAGATATCATGGTGCGGTGGTGGCGAGATCAGCATTACACCGGGTGTCGCGTGCCTAAGTTTAGCGATCATATCTGTAACTTTGAACCCAGGCAATTGGCCGCCTTCGCCGGGCTTGGCACCCTGCGCGATCTTGATTTCAATCTCRTCGCAGGCATTCAGGTATTCTGCGGTCACACCGAAYCTGCCGGACGCAATYTGTTTGATCGGGCTATTGGCGTTATCGCCATTCGGGTATGGCTTATAACGGGATTTATCCTCCCCACCTTCACCAGAAACAGATTTGGCACCGATCCGGTTCATAGCTATCGCCAGTGTCTCATGCGCTTCTTTTGACAGTGCACCGAGCGACATACCCGGCGTAATAAACCGTTTGCGGATCTGGGTGATGCTTTCGATTTCGTCGAGGGATGCTGCTTCTTCGGCCCGGCGGAAATCAAGTAAATCCCGCAGGTTAAGCGGCGGCAGGTTTCGTAGGCCGCGCGAGTAGGTCAGATATTTAGCATAATTATCGTTGCCGACAGCGCTCCGCAAAATATGAATTAGTGAGCCAT
>JAESRJ010000171.1 GCA_016764715.1 Kordiimonadaceae bacterium
GTACTCAAAAGTACAATCAGCGAAATCACAAAGAACATCCTGAATTTCTAAATGTTGAATTCCGCCAGGATATTACCAAAGAAAAAGTATCATACGGTGTATTTTTCAATAGCGGGTTTACCGACACTAATTTCCAAGTCGATGAGATCCAGCGCTTTGTTGGTAATGGCCGATTTGGAGCTTTTATTGAAACTACTAGATTTTTCGGTGTAAAAGCGCGATTAGAGGCATTCAACCTCAATACGGGTAAATTTGATCGCACGCGAACCTTCTTCGTAGGCACTCGCGGCGGGGCGTTCGACGGTACGCAAGTATCAGAACGACGCCGCAGACCAGAAGTGAGGCTAAATATATCGGGCACGTTTTAGTGGCTAATTGACTCTGAAGGAGCAGCGCCCTGTGCGCCCTAACCGGACGGCTCAATTAGTTAACTAAAAGCGTAGTAAACTATAGTGGGCGGTTTGGTTAGGAGAGTACGGGGCGTGCGTTTGAATAAGGTAATATCGGCCCAGGCGCTAGCCTGGCTGTTGCGCGGCTCGGTTTCGGCTGTTGCGGCAGCTTCTGTTGTGACGGCAAGTGTAACGGCCGTGCAGGATACGGCAGCAAACGCACCCACAACAACCAGTAATGCGGATACCTACAGCGCCGATTTCTTCGCCCAATATACGCCGCAAAATGCCTTTGATATGATCGAGCGGCTACCTGGCTTTTCCTTTAACCGCGGATCAGAAGCACGCGGGTTCGGCGGCACTGCCGGCAATGTGCTGATCGACGGGTCTCGCCCTACGTCAAAATCAGTCGGCCTTGAAGGCCTGTTGAAACGCATTCCGGCGGCCCAGGTACTGCGCATTGAAATACTGCGCGGGGGCGTTGGTGCTGGCGAGGCAGCGGGGCAATCCGTTGTTGCCAATGTGATCCGCAAACAGGGCGGCAGCAGCGGCACCTGGACAGGAAAACTAAGATTGGCACCTGACGGGCGCGTGCGTCCCAACATCGAAGCCTCCTTTACCAGTAAGCTCGGCGCATGGGATACGTCTTTTGATATTGATATCGCCCAATTTGCTGGCAACGGCGAAACAGAAATTCGGGATTTTGACGTAGACGGCGTGCTAACAAGTTCCGGTAGCGAACGAAGACCCCGTGGCGGCACCTTTGGTAATRTAACCGGCAGCGGATCCCGGAGCATTGCAGGCGGCAAGCTATCCCTAAATGGCCGCGTGGCTGGAAACGAATTTGAAGGCAGGGCCACGCGCTTTACGTTCCTTGACCGCTTACCAGACGACGGCCAAGCTGATAGCAGGCGCAATATTACGTCCAATTCAGTAGGACRCGACGCTGAGTTTGGCGCTGACTGGGTACGCACTTTCGCCAACAACTGGAAATGGCGGCTGCTCGGGCTCGGYGTTTATGAAAAAGACACTTTCACTAACCCGGTGCGGACAGAGGATTTTCTGTTAGGCASCCTTGAGACCAGTGAGTTTATCCAAGAYAGCACCAGYACMGAATTTGTSCTRCGTACGACWTRCGGYAAAACAGGCGGCRGCAAGTTYAAGCCTGAATTYGGCGTKGAGGTTGCCAGAAACAAGCTGGACACATCGGCCGTGTTCTTTGTGAACGGTGTCCTTGACCAATCACTTGACGGTACGGATGTTATTGTAAGCGAGCTGCGCGGCGAGGCCTTCGCCAATTTCGTGTACCAGGCCACCCCTAAGTTAACGCTAGACGGTGGTTTAACCGCCGAAGTCTCCAATATTAAGGTCTCAGGCGAGAGCGCMAATTCGCGCACGCTCAAATTCCTAAAACCGCGCCTTACCAGCACTTATAGCTTTAGTAAAAACATTCAATTCATTGTGGAGGCCGAACGCCGCGTTGGCCAGCTGAATTTCGGTGACYTTGCATCCAGCACACAAGCAGATGATGATCTCACCACCTCGGGCAACACTGAATTAGAGCCATCGAAACAATCACGGCTTGAAGCAACACTCGACTGGACGTTYGGCACCCGTGGCAGCCTGAAAATTCGGGCTTTGCAGCAGTGGCGCAGTGATGTCTTGGAGCAGATTGAGCTTGAAGGCGGCGGCAATGGCCTGGGCAATGCAGGCAAGGCCAAGTTTTTCCGACTTGCAGCGAACCTTGAATTGCCACTTGATGGTTTCATCAAAGGCGGRCTTTTAGAACTTGGCTACAGGCTGCGGACCAGCAGCTTCCGCGATGAGATCATCGGCGGCGACATTCGCAACGTCAACGGTTTTAGGCCAAATAATGCGCGCATCGCTTTCCGCCAAGACTTGACCGATCTCAAGCTTTCCTGGGGCTTTTCTTATTTTGCTGCCTCAAGAAGAAGTGGCTTTCGCGTGGACGAATTGCAGCCTTCCAGAAACGGTGCTGAGATTGAAGCCTTCATTGAGACCACGCGTTATTTCGGCGTGAAAATGCGTCTTGAGGTGGAGAATTTAAATACCCCGATTTTCGACCGCACGCGGCTGATTTTTGAAACAAACCGCAGCGGTGATTTTCTTAGAAGCCAGACCAGTGTCCAGCGCGAAGGGGCACGGGTTCGTTTCGAGGTTTCCGGCACTTTCTAAGGCTGCCCCTTATGCTGACGAGCAGCGGATGCACACAGATCAAGCTGTTGTGACCGGGCTTGCATGCGCGCCGGCTATGCGGCAGTGTCCTATGCAAAATAGCGACATGGTCTTTCCAAATGGAAAGCCCCATTTGAAGCTCAGACGCAGCGTAGACTTCGCCAGACGCCTGGCGGGACGCAGTTGCGTCCGTTGAGTACCGTCGGGGTATCTTTATGGGAACGGCTATAATCTGAATAGGGGAGACCACTATGATCCGCACCTTCTGCGCTGTGCTTATTGCCGCCGGGGGCCTGAGCGCCGTTTCTGCACAGGAAACCTTGCTGACCCAAAAAGCGTACGCTGCGGGCTATAAGGCCGCCTTCACTTGCAGCGCCACCTTCAATGCGGGCAAAACGCTTGAGCAGATTGCGGCGCATGAGTTGACGGGCATTTATACCGGCTACCGGGCCGAATTTGCCAAGCTGCCAGCCGCCGTGATTGACCGTGCCAATAAACGTGTGAGTGTCAAATATGACGACGCCATGCCGCCACGTATTTCGCAGTGGCGCGGCATAACCGGCTGTGTACAATTACCGGTGGGTGCGGACGCGTCTGTGGTGGACGATTTGCCCGAGGTTAGTATTCGTTACAATTATGTCCATCCTGCTGAGTATCCATGGAAAAAGCTGGCRGRGACCAATGGSCCAAGCGGCAACKCRAARTTGGAYGCTGTTCTAAAGGCGGCGCTYRGYGAYCCYAMATACGGTAAAGACGCGCTGACAAGCGCGGTTCTCGTAGCCACGCCTAACAACCTCATAGCAGAACATTACATCGAAGGATTTACCATCCACACCAGCCAGCGCACTTGGTCTGTCGCTAAAAGCATCGCCGCTACTCTCATTGGCCAAGCCGTGCAGAACGGCCAACTTGATGTGAAAGCACTGGCGAACATCGCCGAATGGCAGCACCCGGTTGATCCGCGCAAGACAATCACGCTGGAAAACCTGCTGCATATGGCATCCGGCCTTGATAGCAACCGGGCGGGCAACCGCACTGATAGGCTTTATACAGGTGGTGGCCGTGTGAGCGACAGCGCGACCGAGCATTCGTTCGAAGCTCAACCCGGCGCGCGTTGGAAATACGCCAATAATGATACTTTGCTGGCAGTAAGGGCACTGAAGGCTAGCTTCGAAACGCATCAGGACTATCTGAATGCACCTGAGGCCCTGTTCCACCGGCTCGGTATGAATGACACCCACGCGGAGACAGACTGGGAAGGTAATTTCATTTTGTCGTCGCAGGTTTGGACCACCAGCAGGGATCTGGCGCGGCTTGGCATCCTCTATTTGCAGGACGGCATATGGGACGGCGCGCGCATATTACCGGAAGGCTGGGCCAAGTATGTAGCCACCCCTGCCCCGTCGCAGCCAGCGCTAACGCGCAGAAACGGCTCCGCGATTGCAGGCTACGGCGCGCAATTCTGGCTATTTAATGAACGGTTCCCGAACATCCCCAACGATACCTATGCCGCCATGGGCAACCGGGGCCAGTTTCTGGTGATTATACCATCGCGCAACTTGGTGATCGTGCGCAGGGGGTATGACCCTGCAGGCGGCGAAGGCTTCAAAATTGATAAGTTTATCAAGGATGTATTGGCGGCGCTGGAGTAGCAGCCCACCCCAAAGGCGGCTTAGGCCACGTCGCCTTTCGGCGGCACTGGCCGTGTAAGGATAAAAAAGGAGACGCAAGTCAGGATGATGATCTGCGTTACCAGCCCAAAAATAGGCACCCCGACAAAAAGGCTAAGCCCAACCGACGCTGCCATAAAGGTCAGCGCCATCACTTTAACACGGCCCGCAATCGCACCGTGCTGTTGCCATGCATGAATGGGCGGGCCTAGGGTTGGGTGGTCCATCAACCAGGCATGCATGCGTTTCGACCCGCGCGAGAAGCAATAAGCTGCCAGCAGCAAAAATGGTGTTGTTGGCAGGAGCGGTAAGAAAATACCGATCACCCCAAGWGCCACAAATATCCACCCAAAGACTAGCCAGATATACCGCATGTGCATCCTTCAGTTCAGTTAAGAAGCTTTCTTAACTGCGACCATATAGGCTTATGGTTAACAATTGGAAACGAAAAATGACTATCTAGCCCGATTGTGATCGAAATATGGRRTTTCRGCGCCCGGTCACTTGCACTAGGTTGTAACCCCGGCCCCGACAACTCTTTTCCCTGACGAGCCCGGCCCTTAATGGCCCTCTAGCCCCTCTGGCCACCCGCAGTATACAACGCTACATTTCGGGGAGCGCAGGCTATTGGTTTTATTGAGTGGGTTGCTGAGTATTGAGCGAAAATCTCGACTAGTCAGTTTTTTCTTTGGCGGACTTTTCGGTTTTTTCTTTTTTCTCAAGTTGTTCAAAATCGCCAAAAACGCATGAATTACTGGTTCTCCCGCCGTGCCCTAATACACTGAAAATATCGCCGCGACACAGTTGCCCGCCGCGTACTGTATATAAAATAGTCTCTTGAAAACCCWKTSWAWRACMWYYWCRMSGCMANASAKNCWKCMGYNTTTTKCGGCCAACCATTTCAAAGATTATATGGTTATCGTCCACCACCCGGGTCTGGCGAATACGGTAAGGTGACACGCAGCGCTCTGTCTCGCCGGTGCGGTCAAACTTCTTAATCGCTTTGTCCAACTTACTCATGCTGTCATCCGCAATTGCACCGCTTACCAGCACAATAGACAAGGCTGCGCCCAAAAGTGTTTTTTTCATAACGGTGGTCTCCTCAGTTTTCCCGCGGCACTTACTTTAACACACCAACCCATTCGACATAGACACAAATGCGAAAGCGCGCTGTCGCCCTTGCGGCACGACTATTCAGCCAATATGGCGCTAGCCCGCTGAACCTAACGTGAACGTAGAAGCCGGATTTTATATAGGCTTTGGTTCTGGGCCGGGAACCACACGCCCAAAAAACAACCAAGCTTGACGACTGGCTGTGGATGATATATTTCAGAATTATACTATTTAAAGGTGAAGTCATCCAYAKAAGGTGTACCCACAGAAACGACAAGTATTTTTTTGCGAGTATATAACAGTGCCTATTTTGGCGACAAAAGCGATCGACGAAGACGCCCCAGAAAGCCCTTGCAGCGGTGTCTGCGAACTTGACCCTGCAGGCCGTTACTGCATGGGTTGTTACCGCAGCAAAGCAGAGATCGGCGTGTGGGCCTATACCGATAACGTCGAAAAAGCAGCAATAATTGCCGCCGCCAAAGGCCGCGAAATGCTGGTTAGCGCGCGCGCAGAACCACGCAAGCCGTTCGATTTCTCCGARAAATACTAAGCGCTCGACTTACGTAAGCTGGGCCCGCGCCTACGCCGTCCCGCTACGAAAGCCTTTATATTTTATAAGCTAAATCAATTGCTTATTGGCTGGACACATTCTTGCCCGAATTACTCGCCATCAAGCTTGGAATGCGCAAGTGCAACTTTAAAGTGGTGCTTTGCACCAGAGCAGTCTCACGCGAGTTTAAGATGAAAACAATTTTTAAAGCCATTCTTCTTTCTATCCCCCTGTTATTTGCATTTGATCACCCGCTATATAGCCAAGACGAAGGCGACCTACTGGTTAACAAATTCAAAAAAGATCTTGAAAATAGCATCGATGTTGTGGGCCAACTGGGCGCGATGAACGCAAAAGAGCAACACGCCCGTTTCCTGATCATCAATTTGTTTAAAAACCCTGATCTGTCCCACAGTGTACGGAAGCGGTTGCAAGACGAAGGCGGGAAGCTTGTTGATGGTATCGACAAAGAGAATCTTGCGCTGTTGCGGGAGATATTAAAGACCCATACTTGGAGAGAACTTGCGGATATTTCCGCTGTGACTGTTGGCAATGCCTGGACAATCGTTCAACATTCAAATGATCTTGAGTTTCAAAAAGACACATTGAAAAAGGTCGAACCTTTGGTTAAGGCCGGCAAGATGAAGGGCTATGCGTTGGCTAACATGCTTGACCGGATCGCGGCTACGGAAAATCGCCCACAACGGTATGGGACTCAGTCCGACTGCATAGACGGGAAAACGGTTATCTACCAGATTGAAGACCCGGAAAACGTTGACGAACGCCGTAAGGCCATTGGGTTAGGCACGCTGGCGGTCTACCTAGAAGGCCTAAAAAAGGTTTACGGTGAAACCTGCAGTTAACAGGCAGGCATTGGCCGCAGCAACCTAACTGACTGGCTGATGTCGGTTGCACATTTATGGCCCTGCCAGGGTCGCCGCAAGAAATGCACCGTTTGCTAGCGCCGTAAATACTATTGCAAGAACCGCATAAGGCACCACCTAACGCCCCAGGTCCGCAAGGCAACCAGTTCAGCACTGCCTCCTGAGTTCCCTTAAAGATGCCATATCAATCGCGTACTCGCCTTGGGAAACTGCGGAATCCCTGTTTGGTTTTGACGCTGTGGGCAGTGTGTATACGGGCGGAGGTACCGGCGGCCCTGAATGGACCGTTGCCGCAACCGCCTTAATGCTGGCGGCACTGCTGTGCTTAATACACGAAGATATAAATCAGGCGTTTACCAGAAACCAAAGTAGGCTGAGAAATCCTGTCAGTAGCGCAACTGCTGGAGCTGAGGGATTGACAGCCAGAGAGCGTCACTGTGCCGGCGTGGCGGTAACTACGGAATGCCGCGCAAGAGTGTATGACCATATTTCAACTAGCTATATACCCGGCGCTCAAGAATCTCCGAAACGCTGGGAAAAGGCTCAGCGGTGTTTACAATCATAATGCCACCTAATACTGYCTCAAGGTTTTCATCTGAAGTCCACGACACTTCCGGATTATCAGTGTGAAAACGCACTGTTATGGTCTCATACCCCTCGAACTCTGTGTGTCCAATCAATACTTTAAATGCTCTATCTTGATACGTTTGCCCGAGAGAGAAGTGAGTGACTTTCATAAAGAGCAGCGCATGGCCAAGAATGTTTGCCTCTACATAATCATCAATATGGANTTTATTGYAKYKYRMWWNCYAMAYNGWNCCARTYTKGAWTKKMTWWSRTMRYRSWWRGGWARATMRYCTWRSYCWNTMTYKNNNGCCCAAAWNGATMCMWYCAWRAGNCTSCKGNNCAAAYCYGYWWYTTRGCAAMKTGYCSRAYTTTTCACCAATCGGAGTTGGCAGTGGCAATGCTTCACGGATTACTTTCTGCATTGCAGTGTTGGTCTTCACTTGGTCACCTCGGGTTACTTTTCTCTACAAGTTTTGAGGCCAGTAACCTTAAATATCAATGCCTGAGTTAAATTATTATACTTGGGGCACTTGCCAAGTTTCAACAGCTGCTTGGCATGCTGCTTACAAGAAATAGGGCAGTTGCAAAGCCGAAAAAGTTCGTTTCCCCTTGTCGGATATGCCAAGCTGGCTAAGTCAATCACGAGGAAAAACGCATGCGGCCACATCAATATTACAAAAAGATATTCCGTCAGGCGGTCGGCGAAGTCGCCCCGGCGTCGGTCCTTGATGTCGGCTGCGGCAAGGGGGACTGGGTCCACGAGCTGCGAGCGCAGGGCATTGAAGCTTACGGGCTCGACACGGCTGAGGCTGAGCAGCCAAGCTCTGACTGGATCAAGGTAGGTTCTGCCAGTGCATTGCCCTTTGCGGATAAGTCGGTCGATCTTGTGACCAGCGAGTTTTCCGCGCACCATTTTCCTGACCTCGCGCTCCACCTAAAAGAAGCCTGCCGCGTGGCGCGAAAGGGCATCGCGGTACTCGACCCGTGGTATGATGGTACCGTCGCCAGCCAACGCACCGCGCGCTCCCTCGATGAATGGTTCAAGCGCATCGACCAAGCAGCTGGGGAGGTCCATAACTTTGTCATTTCAGCCGATGCGTTTTTGCAGGGCATGCCATCCGAGATTTCCTGCAGCGCAAGCTTTCAGCACCTGTTGAAACTGGAGCCCATTCCAGAAATGAAGTACGAGGCGTGGTTTAGCGAGTATACGGCCAAAAGCGGCGGCAACCCGGACCGCTTGCAAGATCTGGCCGAAATCCAGCGCCAGATCTTAGCATCAGGCCTAAGTCAGGACGGTGCCATAATTTTCACTGCGCTGTTCGACGAGAGCTAGCCGACGAACAGGTGACCACAGGGCGGGCATTCGTTACGGTGGGCGCAGCCCTCCTCAAGAACATGCGAAAGTGTAACTACGGAAACGGCAGCGCTAATCTAAACGTAATTCCATCTAGTTTTCTTCCAAGACCAACACACGGCACGGAATCACAAATCCCTATAGTAAAGGGTAAATCAAAGGTCCTATCCGGAATGCTTTCACGGAGGCTTTTAAGGGCCGCTGCCGCCTCAGTCGATTCCTTCTCAATTTCTAAGCCAAGCTCTGTTTTATAAAAATCATGTATGGCCGCGTGCGAGGACGAGACAATAGAGTATTTTCCTTCCTCACATTTCCTCGGCGAACAGAGCAGATATTTACCTTCATCCATTAACGCGAGCCAATGCCCTTGAGAACTGTTGGTAATATATACTCCCTTTGGAAACTGATCTTTGTATTGAGGACCTTGCGCATCCACTGAGAAGGAAAATGCCGCAACAATCAGCCAAAGTTTTTTCACCTAACATCGCCCTAAATTGAAATAAAAAAAGACACCCAAAAACTAAACGCCAAAATGTCATTTAAAAGTAATTCTCTATCGGCCATTGGGAAACCCGCGAATTTTGGAGCAGCACTTCTACATTAACTAGCTGCTAATCCAATAAAGAAAGCAGACTGAACTCGGCTTGAATACCATCCCTATTTTTGGGCTTTTTTGCGCCATACTACATAGTGAACCTCAACACCGCTCATGATGCTGCGCCTTAAACTTCTGGCTGCTTTCATCATTTCCAATGTTTCGATGGCCACTTTTTTGTCTTTTTCTTCGGGGCGCCAATAATCTAGCTCCATGTAGCATTCGCGTATTTCTTTGGCGGTTTGTTCGCTAACATCGTAATCGCCAACGCGTTCAAAATACTTGCCGATGGGGTTTTTGCGGGTGGGCAGCTTATTGGAGACYTGCGAATAAACGAAATAGCCTTTGTGACGGATCATTCTTTGTACGTCGAGCGTCCAATCTTGACGTTCCCGAAACGCCCGCAAGTCGTCCATACAAAACAGCGCGTCGAAGCTCAGCCTTTCGCGCCGGGTTGGGTCATCAAGGGCAGACAGCGGGTGAATACCCACCTTTGGGTGGCCTTTAAACAGGCTTTCCAAATGCACTCGGCATTCCTCGCGGCCTTCATAGGCTTCCACGGCATAGCCGCGGTCCACAAGCGTGCGCACCAAACGTCCGCCGCCTGGCCCTACAACACCAACCGTACTGTCTGGATCCAGCTCCATGAAAATACGCATGTTTTCCATTGCGGAAAGGCTAAGGGGGCGCTCGCAATAATCCATATTCTGGCCGTTGAACAACAAGTCCAGTGCCAGCGAATAGGCCAAGCTTTCTTTCATCAACTATCCTTGCTCAAATCAACGTCTTAGCTGCCCCGCTAGTATACCATATCATACATGGTTCTTAGTACAGCTGATCATTGCAAAAATTTGATGCAATTGCCACAGGAAATAAATAAATTAAATCGTTTTTAAACAATAGGTAACGTTGCTAAGTTAGTTTAAACTTTATGTATTTCAGCACGGCCTTGAACCACTCGAGCGTGTAATTCGCTTTGGAGATGTTGATATAAGTAGGCAAGCCAGCGCCCCGATAGAGCCGTAGCCGTCCCGGCCCGGTAAAACCAGCCGAACCGCACACCGACCGCCACCACATATCACTGCACGCTCGTAGTATATTCTGGGCAGAATGGGCTTTCAACTGCCGCGCAGCAATGTAGCTCTGGGCGACGCTTTGCAGCAGTTTGCCAACCACCAGCAGGCGCTCCGCGCTCGGCTCAGCTTGGCCGTTAGCAATGCAATTGAAATAAMTAACGGCATCTTCCTCCGTTAACGCTCTGTCCAGCAGTTTCTCAAGCGCGCCTTTCAGCACAATCGTGCCTTTGCGGCGCATTTCAGCGCCTGCTTTCAGGCTCCAGTTTTCGCCGTGAACAAAATAGGCCACCAGCGACTGCGGAATAATGCCAATCTCGCCGCGGCTGGCGAAATCCAGGCAAAGCTGCCAGTCGTCGGCAAATTGCAAGCCCGAAGCATAGCTGAAATCATGCTGWACYACTGCCGAMMGGCGCATTAAAAGCCCAGAATGCAACAAGCAGTTTTTATGCAGCAAGTACCAACCAAGAAAATCACTGTCGGTATGCAGAACCGTGCGCGTGCCGTCATTGCGTTCGCCGCCCGACACTGTCCAGTAGCAACCAACCAACAAACAGTTTGGATGGTCCACCATATACTGAACCTGCTGGGACAGTTTATCCGGTTCCCATATATCATCGTGGTCACACGTCGCGATRAAGGCACAGTCTACCAACGTCAAGCCGCGGTTGCGTGATCCAATCACACCAAGGTTTTTCTCATTTTCAACCAGCGTTATTCTGTCGTCCGTGTAGGAGCGCACAATGTCAGGCGTTTCGTCTCCCGACGCATCGTCGATTACATACAGTTTCAGGTTCGGGTAATCCTGCGCCAATATAGCGTCAATCGTTGGCCGTATCCGCTCACCGATTTTGTAGGCGCAAATCACCACACCGACGGTGGCGTCAGCCGCATGAATTGCCAACTTACCCCGCATTTCGGCCTCGGATTTTCCACAGCCATTGCCTGAACTTATGCGGCAACAAATAATCTAGGATCTTTTTGACCCGGTTAAGCGGGGTGCGGCCACTTTCTTCAGCGCCGCGCCACGGTGTTTTGCGCACATAGTGCCAGTAGGCCTTTTTGTAAGGATGTTTGTTCATGTAATGCCACGGCTTTGACTGCCCATTATAGTGCGCGATGCCTGCTTCTTTCACGATCAGCGCCCGCTCGTCAGCGCTTAGCGGAATGAAACTTTGTGGCCATGTGAAGGGCACTATCATATTCCAGCGGAAATCCAGTGGCTGCCGGTCACGGTGATAGCAGGCGTTCAAGGCATCCTGGTCCAGATACGGCAGCGCATCAATGTTGGCTTCGATGTAGGGCAGAAGCGTTTCAAGAGGCGCTTCCTCGCGCCAGCGGTTCATATCAAAAAGCAGAACCCCCGCGTTAAAGTACCCGTAGTCAGCAGGGATATTCAGGTCAGGGTTCTGAGCCGCCCCAGGGATCGACACAGCACCAAAAAGTTTGCCGCCCAGATCCACCTGCCACAGCTCGGCAATATCCCGCAGAATTATCATATCRGAATCGAGRTACAGCACRCGYTCAACRGWKGRGCCGAAAAAATCCGYYGCCCARAAGCGYGARAAYGTATCCACCGTCCAGTGCATGCGTGTTGGCAAGTTAATATTGCTGGCCGGAGAAAATTCTATCACCCGCAGGACAGCATTGTCGTACCCGGCAACAAATTCAGCCAATTTTTGCGCCACGTCCGGGTCGCTAAAATTCCCGGCAACGCAAATATCGTGAAATGGGAGGCTGCTATTTTCCAGAAGGGACGCAATACAGGCCGCCATATGTTGGGCATAATGGTCGTTCGCGCAGAATAAAAAATGGCCGCTCCCYGCTGGCATTTTGGTATCAGCGTTGGTCATAGTTTTATGCCCCCGGCGCCACTTTCCTGAGGCTGTTATAAAGCCATTTGATCGGCGCGCGTACGCCAAGGTTTTCCGCCAAATCCGCAGCGTCCCTTACCAGTTTTGTATGCCAATAATTGCGGAACATATACCGCCCCATGCCRATAGGATTTCGCCAAAAATAGTGCCGGTACATAGCCTTAAGCGCCTTATGGCTATAAACCTTGGCATTGCCACCATACTTGGCCAGGCGGGGCGAGAAATCAGGATACAGCCGCATGTTGATCAACTGCGTTTTCATGAAATTGCCRATCAGCAAATCATCAAAATACCCCCACTGMGTGGTTTCCARCARCGACTGTTTTGGCACAAAGAAACACACACCGCGTTTTTTACGCCGCTGCTTCTTTTGCTCAAGCACTGTACGGCGCTCGCCGCCCACCTCGACATCAATAAAATCAACAATGTCTGCCAGGGTTTCAAACTGCGCGAAAAAGCCAACAACGCGAGCCCACTCTTCCTCGTTCAATGTATCTTCCCAGTTATCGGACCCTAAATGGTCGATAAACTGAGCACTGTCGGGCTTCTGGCTGGGCCAGTTAGACGTAAATTCGCCGCTGGTTATATCGCAGGAAACAAAGGGCTCAATCACAGTAACTGAAGGCCGGTGCCAATGACGCTGCAAATCTGAATGGGTAAATTCATACTCATTCACCCATTGGCTGTCAGGGCGCACCAAAAGATGCTGCGAGGACGACATGCATAAAGTGCTCACGCCAATAGCCGCCAGCTCGTCCGCCACGCCTTCGACGCAGCCTTGTTTGTAATCCTCAGGCGGGTCGATATCTCGTTTGCCGCTAGCGTCAACGTAATTGAGCATATCCGCGCCGATACCAACGAGCTTAAAGGCGTAAACCTTGTCGTTGGGGTGCCCTTTCACCAGYTTTTTAAGGAATGAACGTTCGCCGCAYAARGGGCTATCATTAAGATTGATCAGCAACGCATCACCGAAGCGCATCACCAGGATGCCGTCCTGATTGATGTTATCCAAACATAGAATTTCCAACYGCTCATGAAGCCGGTACCATTTGCGGTACGTCATGATCTCGACATCGAACCCATCATTTTCAAGCGTTTTTGAAATTTCATCATGATAATGATTTGGCACCAGCATTTTTTTGCCTTTTGGCATCAATGCCAGGCTTTCGTGGTGCATATGGTCAGGATGGCCGTGCGACAGCCACAAGTATTTGCTATCAAGCGCGTCCTGTATTTCTGCGTCAGTTAAAGGATGGTGCAAGGCCCAGCTGTCAAAATAGGCGCGCCCTACAAGCCAAGGATCGGTCGTTAGCAACGGTTTGCCGTCGGCCCACAATTGGATCGTGGCGTTCCCAATCGTTTTAAAGAATAAGGCGTCTTTAGTTTGGCCCGCTTCGCCCATCTATATACTCACTGTTGGTTCGCTACGCACTTTATAGCGCCCTTATATAGAAAAGCTGGGCTGCACTCAATCTCCTATGTTTGAATAGGATCTTTTTACCAATTACTTAGCGGACACGCGCAATTGACCAGCTGGTATTTGCTCAGGTTCCTTATAGGGTCGACTGGATCTGAGGGGAAGCGGGCCTAAGTTAATCGTCAGGTTTATCGAGCTGAATTGTTGCTGTTACCTCGTTGCCTTTGCCTTTATATTCTATGCTGGAGAAGGAGATAGAGTTTGCAAAGGCAATGCCGCGACCGTGCAGATCCATCGCACGTTCTGCGTCTAGCTCCATGAATTTCTTCCAATCAAAGCCTGCACCTTCATCAATGATATCAACTGTGATTTTATCAGCAAACCGTTCGAACTTCACCTTCACTTGCTTACCATTATAAGCGTCTTCGCCAAGGCGTTTTTCGATTTCCTCAAACCATTCGCCAGACGCAAGTAATTTTGATTTATCGGCGTAGGTGAGGCCCAGGTTTCCGTGTTCTACAGCGTTTAGGAACAGCTCAACAAAACCAAGCGCTGAGCCCTCTGCATCAGGGCAAGCATGCGACAGTATCATCGCTGCGCTTTTGGCTTCCTCAAGTGTCTTAAAACGAAAAGATGCAACATCGATCGCGCCGATGGACCCAATCGGCGCCGCTATTTCGTCGATAACCGATTGGTAACGATCAAGAAGATCATCCATAATCTTCTCGCCGTTCGGACCGGCCACATCAACATCTTCTTTCGARATTTTGCTTAATATAGACTGAAGACGGCGGTTAATTTTACGGTTGGCTTTATCAGCCGAAAGAACATGGCTGCGTACCGTCGCAACAAGGATTTCCAAATCAATTGGTTTGGCTAGATAATCAGAGGCCCCAAGGGAGCGCCCACGTAGCTCGGCCTCGCGGTCTGTCAGCGCCGTTAAGAACAAAAACGGCACGTCAGCAATATCGGGGTGCTCTTTATGAAGCCTTTGAAAGAACCCGTGCCCATCAAGCTTGGGCATAGAGATATCAGAAATAATAACATCAGGCCGRTATGCAACAGCCTTTTCTAGTCCGTCTAGGCCATTGACCGCTTGCTCTACTTCAAAGTCTTCAAGTTCAAGGTACTCCACGATATCCTCGCGGAGGTCCTCTTCATCTTCGACTACAAGTATCTTCGTCATAGAAACAGTTTCTCACCCTGACAGTTAAAATCCAGTAAAAGAGAGCCTTCTGATATTCACTATATTACGCTTTTGTCTTCAATCGCCGTATGATCGGTGCCTAGGTTTACTCTTCTTCAGAACGGGCCCTGATAGGCAACGATATCGTAAAGGTAGTGCCTTCGCCGACYTCGCTTTCCACCAAAACATAACCACCCTGAAGTTCCAGTAATTTCTTCACTAGATTGAGCCCAATGCCTGTGCCCGCAATCCCATGTGACGTACTGGCCCGGAAATACTGATCGAAAAGTCTTGATACTTCGTTACTCTCAACGCCAACGCCAAAATCGCGGAACGAGACTATGGCACTGCCGCCTGCTTCCCAGCCTCGAATTTCAATCAAATCGGCGTCTGGCGAGTATTTAACCGCATTTGAGAGCAGGTTTTCTATAATGTGAATGCAGGCTTTTCGGTCCGCAATAATTTCATCTGGAAGGTCACCCAGCTCACAATCTATCTTGTGTGTCTTTGACGAGTCTTCCATCGATTCGGCCCTGCCYGCGATTAGCGCTGCTAAATCAAGTGGCTGAGGATCGATTTTGAACTTGTTCTTCTCCGCCGTGGACGAAACAAGTATGTCGTCAATCAGCTTATTCGTACGGTCCACCGCTCGGCGTATTTTCTTCACTTTATCATGGACCTTGTCGTATTTTTTCATTTGCACCGCTTTTTCGATCATCTGCGCAGCACCGTTGATGATCGTAAGCGGTGTTCTAAATTCGTGACTAATCACAGAAACAAAATCTCGCTGGACTTTCCGGGCGCGCGTTTCGCGAAAAAGAGCGGACGCAATGTCCTGCGACTTCCGGTGCAACTCATATTCCATTGCTTTAATATGGGAGATATCCTGCACCAATATCTGCGTAACAGGCTGGTCTTTCCAAGGCATACGTTGCACCATCAGCTGCACCATATGGGGCATATCGTCCGCCCCYGTTAGCGAAAGGGACGGTTCTCGAATTGGATCCCCACCCGAGAACACATCWGCAAAACGCTGGAATAGYCCCAGAGATTCGTCGAATTCGATAAAATCGAGAATATGCCGRCCAATCACTTCATCGTGGGTCAGGCCAAGCAAACTGCATAGCTCTTTGTTAGCAAACAAAATGCTGTGCTGTTGGTGTACAGCCAGGCCAATTGGCATCAGCTGYAGGAAAGTKCCCATCCTATCTTGAACGTCGACTAGGAAGGTCTGTAATTTTTGCGCAGTTTGTTCACTTTCAATGTCTTCGAAAAAATCCGTGGTTTCGTCAACATTATCGTTACTGCCCCCCTGGTCAGCCGATCTTTGCAAGGGAATTCCTCCTTATCACAATAAGCCCTATTCGTAGGCGCATACAGCGAAAGCCAAAGTTCCAAAAAATTCCCTGAGATCAAACCGTCAAGCGGCTTTTTTTGTTAACGCGATAATACCGGATTCTGGCGCTCTTTAAAACAACAGTATCCTGAACGACTATTAACCTTTTTACAAAAGCCCCTACTTTCAGCTGGTTATTCTATAAAATTACCAGTTGCTGAAGCACATGTTTGGTCTTTTACTGGCTACCCCGGYCAGCAAGAARYYAAAAAAARGYCTGAACGATTCTTTCGTTAACAAAAACCTAACAAAAACGGGGGCTTAGCCAAAGGCTTGAGAGCAAGGTTTACAGACATACATGCAACAGCTTACTAGCGCCAACAGGAGGAATTCACCTTTACCTCCTTTGTCCTCACCCGCCGCTACACCAGTTGCCTGATTTTTCACTTTAAAAACCGGGCACCTACATGCGCGCGCCCCAACCAAGCGGCTAAGTCTGGACGGGAATTAACTGCCTCAAACTACTCACGGAACTAAAGCCCAACAAATTCATTGGCCATATTTCAGGGGCAGTGCTTTCTATTTCCSKATATATTAACGGGTGAACTGCACCTMAGGCAGGAGGCCCRAARTTGGCCTCCCATAGGGCATTAAAAAGTGTAGGTGATATTTGCTAGGTCGTTCACTGTTAGGCCGGTTAACAGCAAGCTATCGC